>NZ_JAQOSR010000360.1:0-1594 GCF_046718885.1 Bradyrhizobium sp. UFLA01-814
CGGCCAGGAACACCTCGGCGCCGGAATCCTTCAGCTGCAGCATGTCGGACGAGAAGTCCTGCTGGCCTTTCTTGTAGTTGCCGCTGTAGACGACGTTCAGCTTCTTGGCCTTGACCACGGAATCGAAGCCGTCGCGGACGGTGATGCCGTAATCGTCGTCCTGGGTGATCAGGCCCCATTTCTTGCCGGGGTTCTTGTCGGCGAGGAAGTTGACGAGGTGGATGATGCCTTCCTCGTAGGATTGGCCGACCACGAACACGTTCTTGCGCGGCGGCTCCCACAGGAATTTGACCGGCGCGACGTCGATCACGGTCGGGATACCGGACTTCTCCAGCACCGGCATCACCGCGATCGACTGGCCCGAGCCCGAGATGCCGAGCATCGCGAAGACCTTGTCGACGTCGATCACCTTCTTGACGCCCTGGATGGTGCGCGCGGTGACGTAGCCGTCGTCCTCCAGCACATATTTGATCTTGCGGCCGTTGATGCCGCCGGCGGCGTTGGCTTCGGCGATCGCGATCTTGTGGCCGATCGAGGCCGCGACGCCGAGCAGCGCCGGCGGGCCGGTCAGCGGCTCGACGTCGCCGATCAGGATCTCGCTGTCGGTGATCCCGGGATCGGCGGCAGCGGCCGGGCCGACCGCAAGGCAGGCCGTGGTGAGCAGCAGCGAGGCCGCCGCCAGGTGTTTGATCATTGCTTCCTCCTCATGGTGTTGCGTTTTTTTGTTAGTAGCGCAGCGGCCAATGCACCCAGGTCCGCCTGATGTCGTGCCAGGCGCCGACCAGCCCCCTCGGCTGGAAGCGCAGGAACAGGATGATGACGAGGCCGTAGAGCATGCTCTTCAGCTCCTGCGCGCCGGTCGTGAAGGTCGCGTCCATCTGTGCGCTGAACAGGCTGAAGACGATCCGTGTCGCCTCCGGCAGCAGCACGATCAGGATGGTGCCGAGCGCCGCGCCGAGCGCGGAGCCGAGCCCGCCGACGATCAGGATCGCCAGCGCCTCGATCGAAAGCAGGAACGGAAAGCCCTCGACGCTGACGTAGGAGAGGTAGATGCCGTACAGCGCGCCGGCGATGCCGGTGATGAACGCCGAGGTGATGAAGGCTAACAGCTTGTAGGCATGCAGGTTGATGCCCATGACGCGCGCCGCGGTGTCGTTGTCCCTGATCGCGACGAAGGCGCGGCCGACCCGGCTGCGGCGGATGTTGAGGGTGGCGAACAGCGTCAGCCCCGCGATGCCAAGGCAGAGATAGGTGAAGGCGGCATCGCTGTCGAAGCTGATGCCGAAGACCTCGGGCCGCTGCACCTGAATGCCGCGCGCGCCATTGGTGAGCCAGCGCATCTCCAGGATCACGGTGTTGATGATGAAGGAGAAGGCGAGCGTGGTGATGGCGAGGTAAAGTCCCTTGAGCCGCAGCGACGGCGCGCCGACGATCAGGCTCGCCAGCGCCGGAACCACGCCGGCGCCGAGGAAGCCGACCAGCGGCGGCATGTGGTACTTCGAAACCAGCACCGCATAGGCATAGGCGCCGGTGACGAGGAAGCCGACATGGCCGAGCGAGATCAGACCGGTGTAGCCGGTCAGGATGTTGAGCC
>NZ_JAQOSR010000361.1:0-1403 GCF_046718885.1 Bradyrhizobium sp. UFLA01-814
CTGCCTGAACTGTACAAGCGCGATTGCGGCCGACAGCACGGCCACACCCGACAGCACCAGCGTGCCGCGCCGATTGCTCAGTTTCCATTCCTCGATCATCGCACGAGTATTGAGCCTGAGTCGCGCTGGCTGCTCAACGAGGCCGATGTAAACCGTAGCGCCGGAAAAGGCCGCGGCGACAGCAAATGCGTAAAGACCGAGCCGCATCGATCTCACTCCTGGCGCAGGCGGTTGTCGTACCCTTCAATGCGACATGAACACGGGCACCGTCATCGACTTCATCATATCGTGGGTCACGCCACCCAGAATGACTTCGCGCAGCCTCCCGTGACCGTACCCCCCCATCACGATCAGGGTCCCGGAATTATCTGCGACATAGGAAAGGATCGCATTGGTAACATCAGTGTCAGGGGTCACAACAGTCGCGATCTCGACCTTGACGTCATGATGCGCGAGGTGAGCCGCCATCTCAACACCGCGGACTTCCTTGTTCTCCGCGTTGGTCTTCCCGTTCAGCACGATCAAAAGATCCACAGCCGTCGCCTTCGCGAGCAGCGGCAACGCGTCGCTGAAGGCGCGTGCCGCCACGCGGCCGCCATCCCAACAGCACACCACGCGATCGAGCTTCAACCCGTCTTTCTGCACGTAAGGCACAACAATCAGCGGACGCCCTGACTGGAACAGCGCGGTTTCGATCATGTCATCGTTGTTCGCGCGAGACGGCTCGGATTGCATGAACACGCTCAGATCGAAGCGCCGAGCCAGGGCCGCAAAGATCGCGGGCGCCTCCGCCCCTATCGTCCTCAGCAAGCGGTGCTCTGTTGAAACAAGGCAACGCGCGGCCGCCGCATCGAAGCGTTCGATCGCGGCGAGCGCAGATCTTTCACTGCTCGCGACCATCTGGGCCAGGACATCAGGCGGAAGCTCCATCACGGGGTAGCCCGGAAACTCAGGGGAATATGCGAAGGCAACACCGGCAAGGTGGGTGCCAAACATCTCCGCAATCGAAATGGCAAACTCACCGGCCGGATCGCGGGTTACCTGATGCTCGAGATTGATGACAATGTCCTTGATCATCGAACCGTTCCAGCAAATATACGATGCGGCCCCTGAGCGCAGTCTCAAGACTCACGGCGCAACGGGCATTGATGACGATCAATCGGCGGGCCGCAGTTTTAACGGTGCAACGTAGCATCGGAACGATACTCACTCCGACAGATCAAGGAGAAACCTGACGTCACCCCTCGCCAGGGTTCCCTTGCCGGACCGCCTCCCGAACGTGAGAGTATCAGTAGCAATCCTCGATCCGGCGAACTCGCCACCTCCAACCGTCCCAGAAGCGTTCACGCCTAACGCGACAGTACGGCCCGAAATCGACGGGCTCATAGGCGTAGCTATAGTAG
>NZ_JAQOSR010000362.1:0-1403 GCF_046718885.1 Bradyrhizobium sp. UFLA01-814
CTGTTTGCCCTGAACCGCGAGGCGCTGCTCGAGCGTCGTCTCGTTCGCGTGGGCGGTGAGAATGGCGCCGCCATAGGTGCGGCGCACGGCATTGTTCTTGGAAAGATGCTGCAAGTCGCGCCGCACGGTAGAGGCGGAGACGTCGAAGCGCCGCGCGAGATCGTCGACATCGATCTCTCCCGCGTTCAGTGCTTCCAACAGACGAGCGTGACGCTCCTTGCTGCGCATCGACATCGAACCTCAGCCTCCGGATCCATTGCCGTCAGCCGAGCTCGACCGTATCGGCTTCGCGGCACGGCCGATGGATACCACGATGCATCGGCCGCGCAATGTCAGCGCTTAACGCGCATCTCGCCCCTCATCCTGAGGAGCCCGCGCAGCCCCCTCAAGCCGCCTTCTTCGGCGCGAGATCGACCGCCTGCCGCAGCGCTTCGATCAGGCTGCGCTCGTCGGCGATGCCCTTGCCCGCGATGTCGAAGGCGGTCCCGTGATCGACCGAGGTGCGGATCACCGGCAGACCAACAGTGATGTTCACACCGGCTTCCAGCCCCAGCACCTTGATGGGTCCATGGCCCTGATCGTGATACATCGCGACCACCATGTCGTAGTCGCCGCGGCCGGCCAGGAAGAACAGCGTGTCGGCAGGCAAGGGGCCGTGCACGTCCCAGCCCTTGCGCTGACAGGCTTCCACAGCCGGCGCGATCTTCGCGGCTTCCTCGCCGCGACCGAACAACCCGTTCTCGCCGGCATGCGGATTGATGGCGCAGACGCCGATCTTCGGATTGGCGACGCCGGCGCGCACCAGCACGTCATGTCCGCGTGCGATGACACGCTCGACGAGGCCGGGCTCGATCTTCTCGATCGCATCGAGCAGGCCGATATGCGTGGTCACGTGAATGACGCGGAGTTTCGGCGACACCAGCATCATCGATACTTCCGGCGTGCCGGTCAGATGCGCCAGGAGCTCGGTATGGCCGGGATATTTGTGGCCGGCCGCATGCAGCGCTTCCTTGGAAAGCGGCGCGGTGCAGATGCCTTGCGCGAGGCCTGCCTGCACCACCTGCACGGCTTTCTCGATATAGCGATATGCCGCCTCACCTGCCGTCGCCGACACCTTGCCGAACGGCAGATCGTCCGGCACCAGCTTCAGGTCAACGCACTGCACGGCCTTCGACGCAAAATTCGCCTGCTTCGCGTCGCTCAACGCATCGACCTCAAGCGGCACGCCGACGATCTGACCGGCCTTGCGCAGACGGTTGGAGTCGCCGATCACCAGCGCATTGCAGATCGCCTGCACCTGAGGCTGCGCCAGCGCCTTCATGATCACCTCGGGCCCGATACCGGCCGGATCTCCCATGGTGATCGCAATGATCGGACGAGTCATATGAAACTTCCTCTGGTTC
>NZ_JAQOSR010000363.1:0-1344 GCF_046718885.1 Bradyrhizobium sp. UFLA01-814
CCCCCCCCCCCCCCCCCCCCCCCCCCCCCTTTTCAAGCAGAAGACGGCATACGCGATGATATCCTACGTCTCGTGGGCTCGGAGATGTGTATAAGAGACAGGGTGGGGGCTCTCTCCACGAGTCGTATGGTGGAGAGAGCCCCCACCCGCATCGCATCTTCGATGCGATGCGACCTCCCCCGCAAGCGGGAGAGGTGGAAGTACCGACCGATGAGGCGATCTGTTCCTACAGCGTCTTGATGAACTCGATCAGGGCGCGGCGCTCGTCTTCCTTCAGCTCCGGCCCGATCACGCCGGTGCGCTTCTCGTTGGAGAATTCGTGTCCGGAATTGCTGTTGCCGCGCTTGGTGGTGTCGAGCGCGAAGGCGTTCTTGATCTTGTCCTTCCAGACATAGCCCAGATCCTTGGGATCATACTCCCGGCTGCCGAGATAGAAGGTTGCGGGACGGTCCTTCACCGGCGACAGCAGTGCGTAGATGGTCGGGACCGAGCCGTTGTGCAGATAGGGCGGAGTCGCCCAGATGCCGTTGAGCGGCCGGACCTTGTAGGCGAGCGGCGCCTGGATCTCGTTCGGCCGGTAGCCGTTGATGCGCTTGCGATCTTCCGGCGGGGTCTTGTTCTGGTCGTACCAATAGTCGACGGTCTTCTCGACGAGGTCGCCGAGCGCCGGACCGAAACTGCCGTCCTTGATGTTCAGATTGGCCGGCGTTTCGACGGTGCGGTGCGCGAGGCCCTCGGCCTGCGCGCTGTCGGTGCCGATATGGCTGATCGGAATCATCTCGACGTCGAGCAGCGGCTGGCCGGCCTGGTTCTTGATCCAGCGCTTCTTGTCCTTGAACAGCGCAAAGGCTTCGCTCGCCGGCAGCGCCTTGCTGTCGATCGCCGGGCCGTGGCAGCCCTGGCAATGCGTCTTGTAGAGCTCGCCGCCCTTCTTCGCGAGATCCATGTTGATTGGCGGCAGGATGGTCTCCGGCCATTTCGGCGACGCCAGTCCGCCAAAGCCCTTGTCCTCGCTGGGCGGCTCGCCGGCGATCATCCGCTCCATCTCGTGCAGCACGTCGATCCGCGCGCTCGACTTGTAAAGCCCCTTGGACTCGTCGAGCAGGTTGAGCTCGGCGCTGACGCCGAGCGCCTCGCCGGCGTTGCGCACCATCGGCTGCATGATCGAGCCGTCATATTGCACCCAGCTGAACCACGGTGCGTTCCAGATTCGCGGGAAATGCACCGGCGCCGAATGCGAGGCGTAGTTGTTCGGGTTGTTCAGGTCGATCGAGAACACCTGGTTGCCGATCCGGTTCAGCGCGTCGAGCCGCGCATAGCCTTCCTCGACGCTGTTGGCGGCGA
>NZ_JAQOSR010000364.1:0-1268 GCF_046718885.1 Bradyrhizobium sp. UFLA01-814
TGTTTAGCCCGGACAGATCACTGACGGGTGTTCGGAGACATAGCTGACACATCAACCTTGGCTGGATTGGTCCGATTCGGGAGGCCGCCATGCCGTGGAGTGAGGTGTCAGCAATGGATCAGCGCCACGAGTTCGTGCGGCTGGCTCTGCAGGAAGGCGCCAACCGGCGCGAGCTGTGCCGACGGTTCAACATCAGCCCTGACGTCGGCTACAAATGGCTGCGGCGCTGGCAGGCTGGCGATCGAGAGCTGGCCGACCGCTCCCGGCGCCCCCATGCGATGCCCGAGCGCAGTGAGGCTGCGGTCGAGACGCAGGTTCTGGCCGTGCGCGACAAGCATCCGGCCTGGGGTGCGCGCAAGATCGCCCACTGCCTGGAGCGGGATGGCCAGACGGTGCCTGTGCCGTCGACGGTGCACCGGATCCTGTGCCGGAACGGCCGGGTCAAGCCGAGCGAGAACGCGCCGCCAAATCCAGGGCACCGCTTCGAGAAGGAAGCTCCCAATCTGCTGTGGCAGATGGACTTCAAAGGCCACGTGCCGCTCGCCGACGGAACGCGGTGTCATCCGCTAACGATCGTCGACGATCACTCGCGCTATGTCCTGTGCCTGAAGGCCTGCGCCGACGAGCAGCGTCTGACCGTGCAGGATCACTTGACGACGACGTTCCGCTGCTATGGTTTGCCGGAGGCCTTCTACACCGACAACGGCTCACCCTGGGGCGATACGTCCGGCATTCGCTGGACCGGATTGAAGGTCTGGCTGCTCAAGCTTGGCGTCAGGGTGGTGCATGCCAGGCCATGTCATCCACAGGCCCGCGGCAAGAACGAACGCTTCCATCGCACCTTGAAGGCTGAAGTCTTTGCGATGCGTCGCTTCCGCACTCTCCCGGAAGTCCAACGCGCCCTGGATGCCTGGCGGCCGGTCTACAATCTGGAGCGTCCCCACCAGGGCCTCGATATGCACGTTCCCGCCGATCGCTTCCGACCGAGTATCCGTGCCATGCCGGCCCGCGTCCCGAACGTCGCGTACGACAGCGGCGAGATCGTGCGCAGGGTCTCATCGACAAGACCCTACATCTCCTTCAAGGGACGCTTCTGGAAGGTTCCACTGGCCTTCGCGCGCGAACGGCTTGCCATCAGGCCGCTGGATCGCGACGGCCATTACGGCGTCTTCTTCGCCAGCTGGCAGGTCGCATCAATCGACTTGACCAACCGCCAACCTGTCAGTGATGTGTCCGAACAGGTGTCAGCCATGTCTCCGGACTAAACA
>NZ_JAQOSR010000365.1:0-1256 GCF_046718885.1 Bradyrhizobium sp. UFLA01-814
TCAAGCGCCAAGGACCCAACGGCTTCCCGCCCACCCTCATCCTGACAGACTTCCAAGACACAGGGACCCATAACCACCGCATGCAGTGTGATGCCGCGCTGGGGCCACAGCTTTGCGCAATCTCGAACAGTGGTGGTTATGGATCCCGGGTCGCGCTTCGCTTGCCCGGGACGACACCGAGTGTGTGGCGCGGCAGGCGAAGGCGGCGTAGGGCGAGATCACGCCGCTTCTCCATTGTCGTCCCTGCGAAAGCAGGGACCCATAACCACAGGGCTGTGTTGCTGAAGCAAGCTGTGGCCCCATCGTCACGCAACAACGACGATCGATGGTTATGGGTCCCGGGTCGCGCTTCGCTTGCCCGGGACGACAGCGAGTGTGTGGCACCGCAGGCGAAGGCAGCGTGAGGTTGCGCCAACGCTCTTGATCCCGTCATCCTGAGGTGCGCGCCCTTGCGCGCCTCGAAGGATGCACGGCCACCAGCCGGGCCGTACATCCTTCGAGGCTCGCTCCGCTCGCACCTCCAGCGACAAAGGCGAAGCCTTTGCGCGGGGATGACGGTGATAAAAATGCGCCGATCGCTAATAACACCGCGACGCCACGAACGCGTGGACGCGGTTGTCGCCGAGCACATGGGCTATGAAGCCGGGCGATCCGAAAATCCGCGTGAACGCGGCGTCGCGGATGCTCAGCCCACCGGTATAGGCGCCGAACGCCGGCATCACCGCGCGCTCGCCGTCACAGGCAAAGCAGCGGCGCTCGATCGAGCGGCCGCGGGTCGGCACCCGCGCCTTGGGGTGCAGGTGCCCGGCGATCTCGCCGGCCGCACCCGTCGGCTCATGGCGGAACACGATCGGACCGATCGCGACCTCGGTCGCGACCACGCCGCCGAGATCGGACGGCAGCGCCGGATCGTGATTGCCCGAGATCCAGATCCAGTTGCGCCGCAACTGCAAGGCCGCGAGCGCCTCGCGATCCGGATCCGACAGCCGCGCATGCGCATCGCGATCGTGAAAGCTGTCGCCGAGCGCGATCACCTGCCGTGGATCGTGCCGCGCAATCACCGCAGCGAGCCGGCTGAGCGTCGCCACCGTGTCATAGGGCGGCAGCAGCACGCCGCGGCTGGCGAAGCTCGAGCCCTTTTCCAGATGCAGGTCGGACACCACCAGCAGGCTCTGCGCTTCCCAAAACAGTGCGCCGGAGAAATCGGCCACGAATCCGACATCCGCCACCGTGACCCTCGAAACGCGCATGTCGTC
>NZ_JAQOSR010000366.1:0-1239 GCF_046718885.1 Bradyrhizobium sp. UFLA01-814
GCCGTAGAGAGCGCGGATGGCTACATCGTCTCTGTCAGTGCGTTTAGCCGCATTTCGGTTCCGCAGCCAGTGCCCCACTAACGCGAGCCCACGCTCGCCTAAGCCAATCAAAGCGTCTAAGCCGCACGCCACGTTCCTCTGGCTGAGGAGCAGGCCTTGAGCCAGCTCGGTAAATTCTTCGGACTTGTCGCCAAGCGCCTGAAGCGCAAAGCAGGCATATGCGGCAATGCGAGTTTCCGGGTTAGCGCGGGCCAGCACAGCGCGGACAGGCTGAACAAAGTCAGTATCCTCGCTGAGCCATGCGATCGTTAGCGCGGGCAGCACGACATCTTCTGTTGGCGAACTGTCTCGCACTACTTTCATCGCCCGTTCGGTGAACGACTTTGAAATGGAACCCCGGTGTGCCCGAAGTTCAGCGAGGTAAATCGAAACTGCACTTCCGCCGCCGGCCTGGATCGTCTCAACAAGAGCAGCATCAGCCCCCAGGGCGGCGAGCGCAAACGTAGCCTCGTAGAATTCCCGCCTTGTGTCAGACGTGAGGCCTCCATTGCCGTCCTGAGGCATCGGTCTAAGCGCAATCGCAGCGAGGCGTTCGACAATGCCAGGATCATGGCGAACGAACGCCCAATTGAGCCCGCCGTGTCGGACCCAGAAATGTTCAGACTCGAGCTCTCGCATGATCAAAGTTGTGATGCCCTCGCCACCCATCAGGATCAGAACGCGACGAGCGCCCTCCAGAATGCTGTCGCGATAGTCGCTGTTCGTGCGCAGGCGGCTGCATGCGATGGTAACAATCATCCGCTCAAGCTCACCTCCGGCCTCATCCTCGAGGATTGCCAGAAGATCAAGGCGAGTAAGTCCGCCAAGCAGTTCGAATGAGTGAGATAGCCAGTGCGGCTGTTCGATAACCGCTTCGTCTAGTCGCCGCCGCAGCTCTGCCTTAAGCGTGCCAACCAGATACCGCAGCGTCGCCTCGTCCATTTGATCGGATCGATCTGCAAAGAGAAGTTCTATCAGGCGGCGGCCGTTGGGTTCGGATTCGGCCAAGCTGCGAATACGTTTGAGCGTCAGCTCCGGCTGTACACGTAGGAGCGCTGGGAGCCACTCATTCCGGGTCATGTATCGCTCGGTCTCATCTACCTCGGCGAGGCGATCTATTGCGGCGTGCGGATCAAGGATTGAGAGTGCCGCTAACGCGGCTCCGTTTGCAAAATCCTGCGCATTCGACAAATTCTGTAT
>NZ_JAQOSR010000367.1:0-1212 GCF_046718885.1 Bradyrhizobium sp. UFLA01-814
CTAGTGTCCTGAACCAGAAGTTCGCAACATCGCGTCGTGTTTTGGCGGGGCATTGTAGCGGCAGAAGCGCTCGATGGAAGCAAGGATGTCATCGGCGGATTTGGTCCATCGGAACGGTTTGGGATCGGCGTTGTGTCGTTCGATGAACGTGGCGATGTCCGCCCTGAGGGCGGCTACGCTGCGATAGACGCCGCGCCTGATCTTCTTATCGGTGAGGAGCGCGAAGAAGCGCTCGACTTGGTTGAGCCATGACGAACTGGTCGGGGTCAGGTGCACGTGCCAACGCGGCCGTTTGGCCAACCATCTCCGGATCATTGGGGTCTTGTGCGTGACGTAATTGTCCATGACGAGATGAACGTCGAGGTCGCGCGGTACGGCAGCCTCGATCTCGTCGAGGAACTTGCGGAACTCGGCGGTGCGGTGGCGCCCGTAGCACTTGCCAATGACCCGTCCGGTCGCAATATCGAGGGCAGCGAACAGCGATGTGGTGCCAAGCCTTTTGTAGTCGTGGCTCCTTCGGGCCGCCTGGCCGGGACGCATCGGCAACATCGGCTGGCTGCGGTCCAGCGCCTGGATTTGGGATTTCTCATCCACACACAGAACGATGGCGTGCTCCGGCGGTGAGACGTAGAGGCCCACGACATCGCGCACTTTGGCCACAAAGTTCGGATCGGTCGAGAGCTTGAACGTCTCCATCCGGTGCGGCTGGAGCCCGAAGGCCCGCCAGATGCGTTGTACCGTCGACACCGATAGGCCGCTGGTCTTCGCCATGTCGCGGGAGCTCCAATGAGTGGCGTTCTCAGGGCAACTCTCCAACGTCCTCACGATCACGGCTTCGATGCGGGTGTCGTCAATCGTGCGCGGCGCGCCGGAACGCGGCTCGTCGTGCAGCCCGGCCACACGCTGCTCCATAAAACGCCGCCGCCATTTGCCTACGGTCTGTCGGTCCAGCCCAAGCTTGGCCGCCACTTCCGTGTTCTGACCACCTTCCGCACAGGCCAGCACGATCCGGGCTCTCAGAGCCAGCGCCTGCGCCGTCTTCCGCCGCATCGTCAGCGACGTCAGTTCGGCCCACTCATCATCGCTCAATATCAGGGGGGCAAGTTGCTGGACAGCCATTGGAGACTCCGTCGCCGTTTGCCTCCATCCTTGGCACAGCGACGCGAATCTACTGCGAATCTATGATTGCGAACTTGTGACTCGGGACACTAG
>NZ_JAQOSR010000368.1:0-1116 GCF_046718885.1 Bradyrhizobium sp. UFLA01-814
AATCGGACCAATCCAGCCAAGGTTGATGTGTCAGCTATGTCTCCGAACACCCGTCAGTGATCTGTCCGGGCTAAACATTTCGCGGGTGATGACACCGCGCTGTTTGACGTCCTGAATTGCGACGCATCCTCATCGTCGTCCCGGCGAAGGCCGGGACCCATAACCACCGAAGGTGATTATTGCGCGACGCTGGGGCCACAGCTTTCCTCACCAACTCAACCCTGTGGTTATGGGTCCCGGCCTTCGCCGGGACGACGCACGTGGAAAAAGCGGTGCCGCCAGGCCCCCATCACCGTCGCGACAGCGGCGCGGGTGGCGGCGGGGCGGTGGCGCCGGCGGCGAGCGAGCGCTGCACCATCACGGTGTCGGACCAGCGGCCATAGCGATAGGCGACACCGGGCAAATGCCCGACGCGGGCGAAGCCGAAGCGGTCGTGCAGCGCGAGCGAGGCGGCGTTGTCGCTGTCGATGTAGCCGATCATCTGGCGGAAGCCGGCGGCGGCGCAGGTGTCGATCAACTCCTGCAGCAGCCGGCCGCCGACACGCTGGCCGGTGAAGCGGTGATGCACATAGATCGAATGCTTCACGGTGTAGCGGTAGGCCGGACGCTTGCGGAACAGCACGACATAGGCATAGCCGACCACCTCGCCGTCACAGATCGCGACGAGATGGGGCAGGCGGGTGTTGCGCAGATTCTTGCGGCGGTCGCGCAGATCGTCGGGCTCCGGCGTGCCGCTGTCGTCGACGCTTTCCTCGACGCCGCGGCGGATATGGTGGCGGTAGATCGACAGCATGGCGTCGACGTCGCTGTCGCGGGAAGGACGGACGGTGATCTTGTGATCATTCTCCATCGTGTTGCGCCCGTTCGCCTATTCGGACACGACATAGGTGTAGAAGCGGACGCGGCCGGAGTCGTCGATCTCCTTGTAGATGCCCTGGACTTCGACCTCGAAGCCCGTGAACGCATTGAAGCTCGCCTCGAACATCTTCAGGTAATCGATCATCGGCTTGCTGCGTTCCGACAGCCGCTCGCCGGGCACGATGGTGGCGATGCCGGGCGGGTAGACCACGAACGGCGTCGCGGCGACGCGGCCGAAGATCTGGTCGATCGGCAGAT
>NZ_JAQOSR010000369.1:0-1105 GCF_046718885.1 Bradyrhizobium sp. UFLA01-814
TCGGAAGGGTTTGGGATCAGCGTTGTGCCGATCGATGAACGAGGAGATGTCAGCCCTGAGGGCTGCGACGCTGCGGTAGATACCGCGCCTGATCTTCTTATCGGTCAGGAGCGCGAAGAAGCGCTCGACCTGGTTGAGCCATGACGAACTCGTCGGGGTCAAGTGCACATGCCAACGCGGCCTCTTAGCCAGCCATCTTCGGATCAATGGGGTCTTGTGCGTGACGTAGTTGTCCATGACGAGATGGACTTCGAGTTCGCGCGGCACGGCGGCCTCGATCTCGTCGAGAAACTTGCGGAACTCGGCAGCACGGTGGCGTCCGTAACACTTGCCGATGACCCGTCCGGTCGCAATGTCGAGAGCGGCGAACAGCGATGTGGTGCCGTGCCTCTTGTAGTCGTGGCTCCTTCGGGCCGGCTGGCCGGGACGCATCGGCAGCATTGGCTGACTGCGGTCCAGCGCCTGGATTTGCGACTTCTCATCCACACACAAGACGATGGCATGCTCCGGCGGCGAGACGTAAAGGCCCACCACGTCGCGCACTTTGGCCACGAAGTTCGGATCGGTCGAGAGCTTGAACGTCTCCACCCGATGCGGCTGAAGTCCGAAGGCCCGCCAGATGCGTTGCACCGTCGACACCGACAGGCCGCTGGCCTTCGCCATGCCGCGGGAACTCCAATGGGTGGCGTTCTCGGGGCAACTCTCCAACGTCCTCACGATCACGGCTTCGATGCGGCCATCGTCAACCGTACGTGGCGCCCCGGAGCGCGGCTCGTCATGCAGCCCGTCCATGCGCCGCTCCACAAAACGCCGGCGCCACTTGCCTACCGTCGCCCGGTCCAGGCCCAGCTTGGCCGCCACTTCCTTGTTCTGACCGCCTTCCGCGCAGGTCAGCACGATCCGGGCTCTCAGAGCCAGCGCCTGCGCCGTCTTCCGCCGCAGCGTCAGCGACTTCAGTTCGGCGCGCTCTGCTTCGCTCAATGTCAGGGGGGCAAGTTGCTGGACCGCCATCAGATGCTCCGTCGCTGTTTGCCTCCATCCTTGGCATAGCCACGCGAATCTACTGCGAATCTACGATTGCGAACTTGTGACTCAGGACACTAGC
>NZ_JAQOSR010000036.1:0-57419 GCF_046718885.1 Bradyrhizobium sp. UFLA01-814
GAATCATAAGTTTGCTAGTGTCCTTATCGAATCCGAAGTTCGTCCCGAAGGTGCGGCGAATGATGCGAACTTCGGATACGGGACACTAGCCCTTCGTCACCACGGCCTGGCCTGTCACCGGCGCGGAGATGAGCGGCGCGTTGGCCGTGAGCCGGGCGAGCTCGTTGATCTGGCGTTCGGCGTCGGCGGCCATGCCGTCGGGCGCCTGGATCACCAGCCGCTCCAGCGCCCAGCGATAGGACGAGATCCGCCGCTCCAGGGCCTGCTGGACCCATTGCACGATCAGCGTGTTCTCTTCCATCCGCGCCACCGCATCCGCCCGCTCGCGCGGCGACACATCGGCGATCATGTGGAGGCTGGCATTGCGCTTGCGATCGAGCTCGATCACCTGGATCGCGGTGGCGAAGAATGGCTCGAAGCGGGTGATGTCGTCGCGCACCTCGTCGATCAGCAGCGAATAGCGCGAGGCGAACGAGCGATGCGGCTCGTCGATCAGATTGCGGCCATAGGCGGTGCGATCGAACACGACCCTCTGCCGCCACGGCGAAGGCAGCGGCTGATAATCGCCGAATACGCTCTTCCACGCCGGACGCGACAGCGGCGGCTCGATGAACTGATAGGCGAGGTCGCGCAGCTGACGTTCGTGTTCGGTGAGCTGGAATTGCGAAGCGTTCTTGCCGATGCTGCCGGTCGCCTCGGCACCGATCCAGCGATGCATGTCGTCGTTGCGGAAATCGGCGCGGGTGCGGCCGAAATCGCCGCCGCTGCAGCCGACGAGCGCCGAGCCTGCCAGCAGCAGGATCAGCGCCGGGAGTGACCGCCGAGCGGCGGTCCGCTGCACAAGCTCCGGCATTGCCCGATGTCCGCGATCAGGAGCGGCGTCGGCGACGGCGGCCCTGCGCAGTGCCCTGCTCTGGTCCGCGACCACCGCCGGTCTCCTCCGTCGTTCGCTCGATCCGGACGACGGGAAGGATCAGTACGGTCCCCATGCCTTCGCCGGCAGCACCGGCCATGCTTGGCCGCCGTGCAGCCGCATCCGCCGGAAACTCAACGATGGTGCCCATGTTCCGTTCTCTCTGGCCCCGCACGGACATGATTTGCCCCGCGCACGCCGAGTTAAGAACGCGCATGGTTAATGACATCTTAAGCCGGCGGTACGGACGGTTACGGATATGGCGCTGTGCCTTAATAGACACGCGCAATTTCAAGCATTCACCTTCACGGCTTGTTTTCCTTAACTGCCTCTTAAAACAGCCTGCGTAGGCTCGCTGCCACAAGGTTTTCAAACCGAAGTTCACTGGCAAGTCGCGTACGCCCGAGATGAGCGCAGCTCCGCTATTTCCTGGTTTCGATGGGCTGATGACGCTCTCCCGTCGCGAGGGCGTCGACATCCGCCCGACGCTGCTGCGCGTCCTGACCGACCTCTATGTGCAGGCGAGCGCACACTCCGCCGATGAAGAGCGCCAGTTCGTCGAGCTGACGACGCGCCTGATCGACGAGGTTGACGACGCAACCCGTGCCGCCGTCCGCGCGCGCCTTGCGATCTATCCGGCCACGCCCGCAAGGATCATGGACAAGCTCGGGCTGCGCCGCGTCGGTCCCGACCAGCCGATGCCGACGGCAGCGCCAATTCCTGCGCCCGCACCGTCCGCGCTGCCGGCCAAGATCCCGACCGAAGCCGAGCTGCGGATGGCCGCGAGCCTCGCCATGCGGCCGAACGATGCCGCTGAAATCTCCGACATGTTCTTTGCCGCCAGCACGAAGGAGCGCGCGCAGATCCTGCACAATCTGCAGGACACGCCGCTGAAGGCCGCGGCGCGGATCCCGGCCGCGCGCGCCGCGCGCGCGATCCATATCCTGGAGATGGCGGCGTTTGCCGAGGACCTCGATAACTTCACGCTCGAACTCGGCGAGGCGCTGATCCTGCCGTCGCGGATCGCCGCCGATGTGGTCAACGATCCCGGCGGCGAGCCGCTCGCCTGCGCGATGCGGGCGCTTGACGTGTCGAGCGCCGCGTTCCAGCGGATCCTGATGTTCCTCAATCCCGAAGCCGGCTCCTCGGTCAATTATGTCTATCGGCTGTCGCGGCTCTACGATCGCTTGAGCGAGCGCTCGGCACTGGTGATGCTGGCGGCGTGGCGTGGCTCGACCATGGCGGTGGCCCGCGCCAGGTATCGCTCGTCGCTCTACGACGACGAGCGTCATCGCGTGCGCGCGGCACCCTCGCTGACGCGCCCCGCGTCGCAGCCCGGCAGCGCGCCCGCTATCCGTAATCAGAAGTCTGGAAGTTAGCCCTTCGCGAGATCAAGAAAGTGCCGCCCGGCACGGTCCTCGGTCTCGACAATCCAGGCGTCGGGATCGAAGCGGAGCTCCTTGGTCAAGCGCTCCTCGACAGATGGCTCGGATACCGGCTGTGGCGCCGTCGGCACGAACAGCCGCTCGACCGGACGGCTGTCGTCATAGACCGTCTGCGGCGCGGGCGCATACAGCATCGCGTTGCCGTCCATCAGCGCCACCTTGACGAACACGGCACCGGCTTCCTCAGCGCCCTTCTTGCGGACTGCGCCGAACACGCCCTCGGTCTGGCAGCGGCGCAGATACGCCGCGACCCAAATGTTTGTTTTCAATCGCATGCGCCGTCCTATAGGCCAGCGGCGCGGCCACGTCCAATTGTCACAGACGTCGTCGCGGAGCGGCGGGTTGACCGAACCAATCGTCACCCATATCCTTGCATCCGCGGTGCAAGCCGCGCCCGGGTCCACGGGAAGGGTTGAACCCACTTGCACCAATTGAGCGGCCAACCAAGCCTTTGTGCAGCCGGTTTTGTGGACCATCGGCGATGATGCACGGAGGTTTCCATGGACCGATCGCCCGCGCGATCGAATCTCGAACATCTGAAGAAGCAGGCCAAGGAGCTCATTCGCCTTTACCGGCGGCAAGCGCCGGAGGCTTACGCGCGTTTCCGGCATGCGCTTCCGGCTGCGGCCGGGCGCAGCGATACTGAGATCGCTGCGCTCAATCTGCGGCTGCACGATGCGCAGTCCTGCGTGGCGCGCGATCTCGGCTTCGCCTCCTGGCCGGACCTGCGGCGCTATGTCGACGCACAATTGCCGCCCGGTAAAAGCAAGGCCGACCGCGTGCGGCGATGGCTGCAGCTCGTCTATGCCGCAGACGTCGCCGGCACCACCGACCGCGCCAATCCGCGCGTTGCGGCGCGGATGCTCACCGAGGATCCCGGCCTTGTCGCCGACGATCCCTATCTCGCCTGCGCCATCGGTGACGAGGAGACCGTGCAACGCGCCGCCAACGACGATCCCACATGGGTCAACCGTCCCGGCGGTCCGTTCAAACTGCCGCCGTTGGTCGCCGTAACGCATTCCAGCCTGCTGCAGATTGCGGAATTTCAGGCCCGGCTGCATCGCTGCGCACGCCTGCTGCTGCAGGCCGGCGCCGATCCCGACCAGCACATCAGCAGCCGCTGGCCGCCCGGAACGCTCGACGCACCCGATGACAGCAATCCGCTGTCAGCGCTGTACGGCGCCGCCGGCCGCAACCACGATCTCGAGCTGACCAGACTGTTGCTCGAAACGGGTGCCAATCCGAACGACAATGAATCGCTCTACCACTCGCTCGAAGGCTCGGTGACGACAGGCCTGCTGCTCGAGCATGGCGCGCGGATCGCCGGCACCAACGCAATGTACAAGGTGCTCGATGACGAGAACGTGGCGGCGCTCGACCTGCTGCTGCGGCACGGCGGCAATCCGAACGAACCCGCCGGCAACACGCCGTTGACCGATTGCGGGTCGCCGCTGCTGTGGGCGATCCGCCGGCGGCGGTCGCGGACCTGCATCGCGACACTGCTCGACGCCGGCGCAGATCCGCACGTCACGACGCCGGATGGTCTCAGCGCATACCGCTACGCATTGCAGTTCGGACTGACCGAGGTCGCCGAGTTGCTGCGTGAGCGCACCGGCGACAAGACGCTTGCCGATGACGAGCGGTTCGTTGCGGCGTGCAGCAGCGGTGACGAGCGCGAGGCGCGGCGAATCCAGGCCGGTCGGCCCGATCTTCCAGGTTCACTTTCACCGCAGCAATTGCGGCTGCTCCCGGAGCTCGCCGCGGCAGGCGGCGACGATGCGGTGCGGCTGATGGTCGAGCTCGGCTGGCCGATCAAGGTGCGTGGCGGCGACTGGGATGCGTCGGCGCTCAATCACGCGGTGTTCCGTGGCAATGCCGGACTGACGCGATTCCTGCTCGAGCACGGCGCGGAGTGGACCGAGCAGCACGGCTTCGGCGACAACGCGTCTGGAAGCCTGTCGTGGGCCTCCTGCAACGAGCCGGTCAGCGGCGGCAATTGGGTGGGCTGCGCGCAGGCCCTGCTCGATCACGGGATGCCGCGCGCCATTCCAGATCGCTACGATCCGGAATGGGTGCTGGTGGCCGGCCGCAGGAAGCTGTTCTCCGACGAGGTCAGGGACGTTCTGCTGGGCGAGACGCCCTAACTCGTCACGGCCGGGCTTGTCCCGGCCATCCACGTGTTAGCTTCAACAGTCTCAAAGACGTGGATGCCCGGGACAAGCCCGGGCATGACGAATACACATTCAATGCCGTCGTAGAGAGGCTACTCGATTGAATGCCCGATCATCGTGCTGAGTTCGCGCACCAGGCGATCGGACATCTGCCCGGTCACCGGCAGCTTGCGGGCGCGCTCGAACTTCGCGATCGCGTGCTGGGTATCGGCGCCGATCGTGCCGGTCGGTTTGAGCTGGCCGTAGCCATACTCCGTCAGCGTACGCTGGACCGCGGCGATGCGTTTGCCGGCCGGGCTCAGATGCTGTGTCGGAATCGACGCCGGCGGACGAATGACGCTGGACGGCGCGGCGGCCGGGGACGGCGCGGCGGCCGGCGGGGCGGCGGTCGATTTCGCCACCAGATTGGCCATCGGATCGACCGGCTTGGCCTCGGCCTTCGGTTCTGCCGGCTTGGCTTCGATGGACCTGGTCTCGGCTGGCTTGGTCTCCACCGGCTTCACGTCGACGGGCTCGGCCGATCGGGCAGCCGCCTCGGCCGGACGCGGGCGCGGTATCGGGCTGGTGGCCGCGGCAACCGGGGCCGGCGGCGGCAGCGTCACCACCGAACCGCCGAACATCGGCGACGGATGACGGCCGGCCTGCAGGAACAGCGCATTGATCAGGATCGCAACAATGGCAGACGTCGCCAGCACACCGGCAACCAGATCCTTCGGACTGTGCAGCAGCAGGCGCAGGACGAGGCCACGTTCCTCCTCGGCCGCGATGGCCACCGCCTTGGCGCCGCGGCGACGGCGCGGCGTTTCGTCGTCATCCAAAGTCTGTCTAGGCACTCTTCTTCACCTGATGGGTTTGCTCTTGTAGTCCGGAACGCAGCGCGGGCTTCAGGGTCGAGACATTGCTGGACGGCTCGACGGCGGCGGGCGGGGTGAACGCCAGCGGCAGCGCGACCGACACCGTGGTGCCCTCGCCCACCTTGCTCTCCACATTGATTTCGCCGTGGTGCAGGCCAACCAGTCCCTTCACGATGGAAAGACCAAGACCGGTGCCCTCGTGGCGGCGCTGATAGGTCTTGCCGGCCTGGAAGAACGGATCGCCGATTCGCTTGAGATCATCGGCGGCGATACCGACGCCGGTGTCGGAGACACGCAGCACCAGCCGCGATCCCTCGACGCCGGCCGACACCGTCACCTTGCCGCCGCGCTCGGTGAACTTGATGGCGTTGGAGACCAGATTGAGCACGATCTGCTTGAATGCGCGCGGATCGCCGTTCACGATCGGCAGATCGTCGGGCACGCGCGTGACGAGGTCGACGCCGCTCTCGCGCGCCTTCAACGCCACCAGATTGCAGCAATTGAGCAGCGCCGGCCGGGGCGCAAACGGCTCCGGCGAAATCTCGAAATTCCCCGACTCCATCTTCGACATGTCGAGGATGCCGTTGACGACCGACAACAAGTGCTGGCCCGAATCGTTGATCAGCTGCGCGTATTCCTTGCGGCGGGCCACGTCGAGGCCGAGCACGTCTTCCTGCGCGATCATCTCGGAGAAGCCGATGATGGCGTTGAGCGGGGTGCGCAGTTCGTGGCTCATGGTGGCCAGGAAGCGCGTCTTCGACGCATCGGCCTGCTCGGCCACGTCGCGCGCCTGTTCGAGCGCCTGCTCCTGCACCTTGCGATCGGTCACGTCGCGGATCACGGCGACGACCTCGGCATCGGCGGCGGCCTGATCGAGCGGGCGGCAGCGCATCTCGGCCCAGATGAATTCGGCGACGGCTTCGCCCCGCGCACCGTCACGGCGCACGCGGAACTCGACGCTGCGCGAGTCACCGCGCGCGGCATCCGATAGTGCCGTGAGATAGGCCGGGCGATCGGCGACATGAACGCGATCGAACAGACCATGGCCCAACAGCCGCGATGCCGGCACGCCGAGCATGTTCTCGGCCGCGGGCGAAATGAAGCGCACCGCGCCGTTGCGGCTGTGCCGCGACAGCACGTCGCTCATGTTATGCGCGAGCAGGCGGTAGCGCTCCTCCTCGACATAGAGCAGCGCCACGCTGGTACGCGCCAGCGACTCCGCGCCGAAAGCGAGCGCGGCGGCGTAAAAGATCCCCGACACGACGCCGAAGCCGACCAGCGTGCTGTTCGAGGCAACCGCCGGATCGGCGACCGGCAGCACATGGTAATGGCCGAGAACGCTCAGCAACGCCGCGCAGATCATCGCCAGCGCGAATGCAAACGCCACCACGCGCCGCGAGGCCGACAGCGCCGCCTCGATCGGAATCACGACGAGCCACACGGCGGCGAACGAGGCGATGCCGCCGGTCGTCGCCGCGATCATCATCACGAGACCGGCGAGCGCCAGCGACGACAGCACATGCGCGCCTTCATAGCGGCCGGTGCGCGACAGGAACCACGACAGCAGGATCGGCGCGATCAGCCAGGCGAATGCCGCGACCTCGATCGCCGTCGGCGCACCGCGCATCGCAAGAAAGGCAGGGAACGAGGCAAGCGCCGCCAGGCTGCCGAGCAGCCGCGGCGCCATGAAGGCACGATGGCGCGCACGCGTCAGCGCATCATATTGCGCCGACGGATGCAGCAGCGCATCCAGGCAATCGCGGATCAGACTCAAACTACTCACAGCACTCGCGCTTCGGCTCAATCGTCAACACAGACGCGCCGGAACGCCTCCTTTGTGATTGCAGGTCAACGTGTCAGAGCGAACTTAAGCGAACGCTAAGGCTGGGCGGCCTGCCGCCAAACACCGTGCATTGGAGTGGGTTTGACCCGCTATTCACCGGCCATTTGTCGGGGATGGTGAACGGCTGGTTTCCGGATGCGACATGCTATGGTTTCGAAATGGTGGACGCGGCGGATCCTACGCATCCGGCGCGCGTCGGCCGCCATCAATCGAAAATTTACGGCGAATCAATTCGGGCGAATTTTCCGCGATTTTTCGGCGGATTTACTTCAATGCAGATACTTCCGATTTATCGACCGATGCTAACCCTCAAGGCCAATAGCGGCATCGACCGCGCAAGAAGCAAGACAAGACAGACGACCGGGATCGCGCCATGTTCTTCCTGCTCCGTTTGGCATTCTGGCTCGGGCTTGTGCTCGTGCTGCTGCCGAGAGACAAAACACCCGAAGCGGACAAGACGCCGCCGATCAGCGCGTCGGATGCGGTGTCGGCCGCGACCGCGACGATCAACGACATGGGTCAGTTCTGCAAGCGCCAGCCGTCCGCCTGCGAGGTCGGCGGCCAGGCCGCGACCGCGATCGGCCAGCGCGCGACCGACGGGGCGCGCAAGCTCTACCAGATCATCACCGACAAGAAGCCGCCGGACCACACCGGCTCGATCGGCAAGGACGATACCGATTCAGCCACCGCGTTCCGCGACACGCTGACCGCGGACGACCAGTCGATCGAATTCCGCCTGCCGCCGACGCCGTGAGCGGAAACCAAAGCGCCGTCGCGCGAAGCGGATCCCGGTTCGCGTTGAATAAAACCCGTCAAAACAACCGGGAACCGGTTCCATTTTCATCGCTTTCGCGGCCCGCCTTCCTATATAAGCCGTCAAGGACAGGACGCGGGCCACGATGACGACGATCGACGAAATCAGGGACAATTTTGCGCTGCTGGACGAGTGGGACGACCGTTACCGCTATGTCATCGAGCTCGGCCGCACGCTCGAACCGTTGTCGGAGGCGGAGCACTCGGCCGAAAACAAGGTGCAGGGCTGCGTCAGCCAGGTCTGGCTGTCGAAGCGGATCGAGCGCGGTGCCAACGGCGAACCGCGCCTGATCTATATCGGCGACAGCGACGCCCACATCGTGCGCGGCCTGGTCGCGATCGTGCTGACGCTGTTTTCCGGGCAAACGCCCAAGGAAATCCTCGGCACCGACGCGCTCGCACTGTTCGATGAATTCGGCTTCCGCGACCATCTGACGCCGCAGCGCTCCAACGGCCTGCGCTCGATGGTCGACCGCATCCGCAACGATGCGCGCGAGGCGCTGGCGTCCGCCGCGTAATCTCCTATTTCCGCTTCCGCGCCTGCTGGCCGAGGCCCATCTTCTTGGCGAGCTGCGAGCGCGCCACCGCATAGTTCGGCGCCACCATCGGATAGTCGGCCGGCAGCCCCCATTTGTCGCGATACTGCTCCGGGGTCATGTTGTACTGGGTGCGCAGATGGCGCTTCAGCGACTTGAAGCGCTTGCCGTCCTCGAGGCACACCAGATATTCGGGCGTGATCGACTTCTTCATCGACACCGCGGGCTTGGCCGGCTCGTTCGGCGTGTCGCTGCGTCCGCTCGACACCCGCAACAAGGCGGAGTGGACCTGGCTGATCAGGTTCGGAATGTCCGAGGCCGGCGTCGGATTGTTGCTGAGATAGGCCGAAACGATGTTGGCGGTCAGCTCGACCGGCGTTTTGCCTGACGTATCGGACATGGCTCAATCTTCCCCGTGCTATCGACAGCCCGGCGCCCACCGGACAGTATCCATGCGCAGCAATACATTAATGGAATCGCGTACTACTTTGCGAATATGCACGAATTACAGCAAATCTGACAACAACGGCCGCGTTTCCGGCGTCGGGCCGGCCGCGCGCAAGTATTGACGCCGATCTTAGGGTCGCTGCTCCAGGTGCGACCTGAGCTCGTCGATCGAGGCAAATCGCATCATGCCCTCCGGCATTTGCGCCTCGATCGATCCGTCCGAATAGAGCGAATAGGCCATGCCGTCGACGACGCCGGATTTGAGCACGGTCACCGGCGGCTGCTCCTGAGGCGGCGGCGGATGGCCCGATGCCGGCGAGGCGGCGGCGGCCGACTGGGCCTCGCCGAAGGTCGATGGCGTCCGGGGGCCGCGTCGGGGGGCGACGTCAACCGACCGCGGCCGGTCGGCCTTCGGCCAGGCATCGTCGAAGGTTGCCGGCGCCGGTTCGGCCGAACCGCCCGGATTCGAGCGCAGTTCCGGCGATAGCAGATCCGGGGTGAGCGGCTCGGCGGCACGCCCTTGGCTCCGTTCGCGCTCCTTGCGCGAGGAGGAGAACAGCAGATTGCGCCGCTTGGGCGGTGCCGCTCCGTCCGCGGGTGCGGCCGCCCGCACGGGCGGCGGCGCCTCGCCTGACGCGCCGCGCGAGGCGATTTCATCGTGCCAGGGCGGCGGCGCCGTCGGCGCGGATGGCGGGAACGCTGGAGCCAATGGCGGAGGCGCCGAGACCTTCGGCTCAGGCGGCGGGAACACCGGATCGTCGGGAGTGCCGCGCGGGGAAGTTGCAGACGGCGGCCCGGACCGCAGACCCACGGCAACGACGGCATCGAGCCGGTCGCCCATGGCTTGGAGTTCGCGAAGGATGGCGGCAAGGGCCAGAACAATCACGCCGGTACATGCGCCGGTCACGCCTGTCGCGATCAACGTGCCGCCGACGCTGAATTCCTTGTTTGGAATTCCGAGGCCGATCGCCGCCAAGCCCGCCACGACCAGGCCCGCGCCGACGACCAACAGACCAACCTTCATCGAACTAACCCCCGGGAGACCCGACCGAAAATCGGCGCGGGCCACCAACGCCACGATACCGTCATATTGCTCACACCGCCAACCGCCAATTGTAGACAGAGTTCCCTAAAATCCCGCTTAACCGGGCGCGATGCGCTGCTTCATCGCGGCCGCAGCGGCTGTCGGGCAGCCAGCTCCCGTAGATCTACTGGCTACGAATTGCTGCCAATTTATTGCAACGCATCTGGGAAATTACGCCACAATTACCAATTACTCGGAAACGGAACTGCGCTATGGATGCCGGGGAATGAGGCCCTAAAGCGCCAATCTGGGCCACAGGCACGCCGGTATCACTAGCTATGTCATCGATTACGACGTCTGCCCTCGAGGCGCCTGCGCGGCGCTCGGTGGAGAAGACCTGCGACGATCTCGCTGTCCTCGTCCTCGGCGTGGTCGCCGTGGTCGCCGGCTTGACGTTCCGCGATTACGGTCTGGGCTGGGACGATTACACCCACGCTGAATATGCCGACCTCCTGCTGCGCATGTACGGGTCCGGGTTCAAGGACACCGGCGCGCTGTCGTTTGCCAATCTGTATATGTACGGCGGCGGCTTCGACATGGCCGCAGCCCTGCTGCACAAGATCATTCCGCTCGAACTGTTCGAGACGCGCCGCCTGCTCGGCGCGATCGTCGGCGTTATCGGCCTTGCGGTAACCTGGCGCCTGGCGCGCCGCGTCGGCGGCCCGCTGGCGGGACTGGCGGCGCTGCTGCTGCTGGCGCTGTGCCCGACCTTCTACGGCCACATGTTCATGAATCCGAAGGATGCGCCGTTCGCCGTGGCGATGGTGGTCCTGATCATGGGCCTGGTCCGCCTGATCGAGGAATATCCGGCGCCCTCGCCGCGCACCATCCTGATCGTCGGCATGGGGGCCGGCCTGTCGATCGGCTGCCGCGTGCTTGGCGGGCTCGCATTGATCTACGCCGTGGTCGGCTTCGCCCCGCTCCTGATCGAGGAGTTCCGCAAGCAGGGCCCGCGCGAGGCGACCCACCGCTTTGCCCATGTCGTCTATGTGCTGCTGCCGGGGCTTGTGCTGGGCTATCTCGTGATGGGCCTGATCTGGCCGTGGTCGATCATGGAGCCCGGACATCCGCTCGAGGCGGTGACCTATTTCTCGCACTTCTTCGAGAAACCGTGGAAGGAGATGTTCGACGGCGCGCTGGTGTCGGTGCCGGACATGCCGTGGTCCTACCTACCCACTCTGTTCGCGCTGCAGCTTCCCGAAGTGCTGCTGGTTCTGCTGGCCGCCGCCGTCGTCATCACCTTGATGTCGCTGTCGCGCTACGACGTCACCGCAAAGCGCAAGTCGATCATGCTGATGCTGACGCTGGCGGCGACGCTGCCGCTGGTCATCGCGATGGTGAAGCGGCCGGCGCTCTATAACGGCATTCGTCACTTCATCTTCGTCATTCCGCCGATGACGGTGCTGGCCGGCGTCGCATTCGCGCGCGGCATGGACTGGCTCGGCGAGAACCGCCGCGCCTGGCAGCCCGCGGCGCTCGCCGTGTTCGCGTTCGGCCTCTTGCTGCCGCTCAGCGAAATGATCCGCCTGCATCCGTATCAGTACACGCACTTCAACCACATCGCCGGCACGGTGCGGACCGCGGACAACTTCTTCATGCTGGACTATTGGGGCCTGGCGCTGAAGCAGGCATCCGACGGGCTGCGCGAGCAGCTGGCGGAACGGCAGGAAGTGCCGCCGCAGAACCGCAAGTGGAAGGTCGCGGTGTGCGGACCGCAGCGCCCCGCGCAGGTCGCACTCGGCCCCGACTTCACGATCGGCTGGGACAGCAATGCTGCCGATTTCGCGATGACGCTCGGCGAATTCTACTGCAAGGGCCTGGCCGCGCCGGTCATGGTCGAGATCAAGCGCGACGACGTCGTGTTCGCCCGCGTCTACGATATCCGCGGTCGCAGCATCTCGAGCCTGCTGGCGATCCCGGCGCCGTAACGCATCACACTGCCCACTGACGACCGCCGTTCGGATCGTGGGCCGCATGCCGACATGACTGTCACGCCGTTACCCTGCCTTGCTGCGGTCCGGCGGCGGCGCTACGCTTGGACCAAGCAATAACGCCATCAATGGAGCAATCGGCCATGTCGCCAGCGGAAGCGCGCCTGAAGGAAGTGCCGTCGGATATGAGTGCGGCGGAATGGGAGCAGCGGATCAATCTCGCCGCCTGCTACCGGCTGGTCGCGCTCTATGGCTGGGACGATCTGGTCGATACCCACATTTCCGCCCGCGTCCCCGGACCCGAGCACCACTTCCTGATCAACCCCTACGGGCTGATGTTCGACGAGATCACCGCATCGAGCCTGGTCAAGGTCGACCTCGACGGCAACCAGCTCTCGAAGAGCGACTACAGCATCAACCCGGCCGGCTTCACCATTCATTCGGCGATCCACGAGGTGCGCGAGGACGCCGGCTGCGTGCTCCATCTGCACACCGTCGACGGCACCGCGGTGTCGAGCGGCCCCGAGGGCCTGCTGCCGCTGAACCAGACCGCGCAGCTCGTCACCCACGACCTCGCCTATCACGACTATGAAGGCATCGCGCTCGATCATGACGAGCGTCCGCGCCTGCAGCGCGATCTCGGCAGCAAGAACCACATGCTGCTGCGCAATCACGGCACCCTGACGGTCGGCCGCTCGGTCGCGTCCGCGTTCGAGCGGATGTACCATCTGGAGCGTGCCTGCTCGATGCAGGTGGCGACCCGCGCGCTCGGACCGATCGCCTATCCGGTCGACCCGCACGCGATCGACAAGAACACCGAGCTGCTCTCCAACCCGGATCGCGCCGAGCTGCGCTCGACCCAGCTGGTCTGGCCGCCGCTGCTGCGCAAGCTCGACCGGGTCAATCCCGGCTATCGTGATTGAAATTTCACAATCTTCGGCTAGGCTAACGGCCAACACCCTCTGCACTATCGGAATCAAAACGCCGCCCAATTCCGGGCGGCGTTCTTATGCCCGGCGGCCTGGCGGAGACCCGTAGGATGGGTAGAGCGCAGCGAAACCCATCACGCCTCAGCATCAAGACCGCTCACCGAACGCCCCATCCGCTCTCTCCCCATCGCCAGCCCAATCCTCTGGGTAGACTCCGAGCTTGACCATGCGATGAAACGACGAATACGGCCAGTCCTTCACCCGCTTCACGAGGCCGTGCTTGAGCGGATTGATGTGCACGTAGTCGATGTGACGAGAGAGGTCATCTTCATGCCGGATCGTGTGCTCCCAGTATCGTCGCTGCCAGATGCCGCGTTCCGATCTGGCCGCTCGGCTACCCGAAATGAGTTCGCCGGCCGGGAGGCTTCGTGAAAATGCCGACTTGATCTGCCGCCGGCGCGTCGCAAAGTCAGCATCACCTTCCGGCAAGCTCCAAACTGCATGGAGGTGATCGGGCAGAATGACAATCGCCTCGGTCGTGAAAGGATGCCGATCGCGCGTTTCACGGAAAGCGGCGCGCAGTTGATCGATGTGGTCTGTCAGCAATCGCAGACGCCGGTCCTCTAGATTGACCGTGAAGAAGAAACTGCCTCCAGCAATGAAATTGCGGCGATAGGTGACCATGACTGATCGCAATGAAGAAGCGATGGGTTTCGCTTCGCTCTACCCATCCGACATCCGAATCAAAACGCCGCCCAATTCCGGGCGGCGTTTTTACGTGCAGGCGCCTTGCGCTATTTGGCGTCGGCGAATGCCGCCAGGATCCGCGCCCAGGAGCGGATGCCCTTGTGGTAGCTCTTGAGGTCGTACTTCTCGTTCGGCGAATGGATGTTGTCGTCGTCGAGCCCGAAGCCGATCAGCACACTGTCGAGGCCGAGCGTGTGCTTGAAATCGGCGACGATCGGGATCGAGGCGCCGGAGCCGATCAAGAGCGCCTCCTTGCCCCATTCGTCGGTCAGCGCGCGGCGCGCGGCTGCCAGCGGCTTCATGTTCCAGTCGAGCGCGATCGCCGGCGCGCTGGAATGGTCGGTGAACTCGGCCTTGCAGTCGGCCGGCAGGCGCGCCTTCACATAGTCGCGGAACGCCCTTCGGATCTTCTCGGGATCCTGTCCCTCGACCAGGCGGAACGAGACCTTCGCTGACGCCTCGGCCGCGATCACCGTCTTGGAGCCCTCGCCGGTATAGCCGCCGACAATGCCGTTGATGTCGCAGGTCGGGCGCGAGGAGACCTGCTCGATCAAGAGCCGGTCCTTTTCGCCGGCGGGCACCGAGAGGCCGATCGGCTTGAGGAAGCTCTCCGGCGTCAGATTGAGTTGCTTCCATTGGGCCAGAATATCCGGCGGCAAATCCTTCACGCCGTCATAGAAACCGGGGATGGTGATGTGGCCGTTCTCGTCATGCAGGCCGCCGAGGATCCGCGTCAGCACGCGGATCGGGTTCTGCGCGCCGCCGCCGAACACGCCGGAATGCAGGTCGCGATTGGCGGCCTTGATCTTGACCTCGTCATAGACGAGGCCGCGCAAGGAGGTGGTGATCGCCGGCGTATTCGGGTCCCACATGCCGGTGTCGCAGACCAGCGCGAAGTCGGCCTTGAGCTCGGCCTTGTTCGCCTCGAGGAACGGCACGAAATTCTTCGAGCCGATCTCCTCCTCACCCTCGATGACGATGGTGATGTCGACCGGCAGCGATCCCGTCACCGTCTTCCAGGCACGGCACGCCTCGACGAAGGTCATCAACTGTCCCTTGTCGTCCTCGGCGCCGCGCGCGACGATGATCTTGCGCCCATCGGCATGGTCGGTCACGACAGGCTCGAACGGCGGTCGGTGCCAGAGATTCAAGGGATCGACCGGCTGCACGTCGTAGTGACCGTAGAACAGCACATGCGGGCGTCCGTCGGTCGAACCGTTCAGCTTGCCGACCACGGCCGGATGGCCGGCGGTCGGCCGCACTTCGGTCTTGAAGCCGAGGGTTGCGATATCCTTGGCGAGATGATCGGCAGCCGCCTTGCAGTCATCAGCGAAGGCCGGATCGGCCGAGATCGATTTGATCCGCAGCAGCGTGAACAGCCGCTCGAGACTGTTGTCGAAATCGGCGTCGATGCGGTCGAGGACGGGCTGCAGCTTGGCGTTGGACATCGCGGATATCCCTTTTGTTGAACGTTGCGCCAGGTTGTAGCGCGCCGGCCGCGGGAGGCAAAGCCGGTCTCCCGCTTCAGCCGGCCGGCGCAATGCTATCTGCGCAGCAATCCACCGAGAGCGCCGCGCACCAGCGCCCGGCCGATCGAGCCGCCAACCGAACCGCCGACCGATTTGCCGAGATCGGCGACCACGCCACCGATCACCTTGTCGGTCACCGAGCGCGTGACGCTGCGCGCAATCACCTGTCCGGTCGACATGCGGCCGCGTTTGACGTTGGTGCCGAAGATCGTGGACGCGATCGAACCGATCTGGCCGAGGATGCCGCCACCCTCGCCGCCGGCGCTGCCGTCCGCCGGCGCCGCCGTCCCGGCGAGCCGCTTCTGGATGATCTCGTAGGCGGATTCGGCATCGACCGCGGTGTCGTATTTGCCCTTCACCGGGCTCGCATCCATGATCGCCTTGCGCTCCTCCGGCGTGATCGGCCCGATCCGCGCCGACGGCGGGCGCACCATGACGCGCTCGACCATCGACGGCGTGCCGCCGCCCTCGAGGAACGACACCAGCGCCTCGCCCTTGCCGAGCTCCATGATCACCCGCGCGGTGTCGAGCTTCGGATTGGGCCGGAAGGTCTGCGCGGCCGCGGCAACCGCCTTCTGGTCGCGCGGCGTGAAGGCGCGCAGCGCGTGCTGCACGCGGTTGCCGAGCTGCGCCAGCACCTTGTCCGGCACGTCGATCGGATTTTGCGTGACGAAATAGACGCCGACGCCCTTGGAGCGGATCAGCCGCACCACCTGCTCGATCTTGTCCATCAGCGCCTTCGGCGCGTCGGTGAACAAGAGATGCGCCTCGTCGAAGAAGAACACCAGCTTCGGCTTCGGCAGGTCGCCGGCCTCCGGCAATTCCTCGAACAATTCCGAAAGCATCCAGAGCAGGAAGGTGGCGTAAAGCCGCGGGCTCTGCATCAGCTTGTCGGCAACCAGGATATTGACCATGCCGCGGCCGTCGCGGTCGGTGCGCATGAAATCCTTCAGCGTCAGCGCCGGCTCGCCGAAGAACTTGGCGCCGCCCTGGTTCTCGAGCACCAGGAGCTGACGCTGGATCGTTCCGACCGTCGCCTTGGACACATTGCCGTAGCTCTGCGCCGCTTTGCGGATCGGTGCCAGCGGATCCTCCTCGTCGCCGGCAGCCTTCTTGCTGCCGTCGGGGGCGATCGCATCCAGCAGCGCCCGCAGATCCTTCATGTCGATCAGCGTGAGGCCGTTCTCGTCGGCGACACGGAAGGCAACATTGAGCACGCCCTCCTGCACGTCGTTCAGATCGAGCATCCGCGAGAGCAACAGCGGTCCCATCTCGGTGACGGTGGCGCGCACCGGATGGCCTTGCTCGCCGAACACGTCCCAGAATACGGTTGAGAACTGATCCGGCTGGAA
Source organism: Bradyrhizobium sp. UFLA01-814 (assembly GCF_046718885.1). Lineage (NCBI taxonomy): Bacteria > Pseudomonadati > Pseudomonadota > Alphaproteobacteria > Hyphomicrobiales > Nitrobacteraceae > Bradyrhizobium > Bradyrhizobium sp. UFLA01-814. The sequence goes on from NZ_JAQOSR010000036.1 coordinate 16,595, forward strand.
GGTCAGGCCCATCTCCTTGGCGCGCTTCAGGATAAAGTCCTTGGCCTCGCCGACTTCGGAGATACCGGAAAGATCGCCCTTGATGTCGGCTGCGAAAACCGGAACGCCGGCGCGCGCAAATCCTTCGGCCATGACCTGTAGCGTGACGGTCTTGCCGGTTCCCGTCGCACCGGTCACAAGGCCGTGGCGGTTGGCCAGCGCAAGCATCAGCCAGGCTGTTTCCTCGCCCTTGCCGATAAAGATTTTCTCATCGGTGTCGGCCAACTTGGTGTCGGACGTCGCCATCGCTTCGCCTCTTAACGCGATTTTAAATCGGCTCGATCCATTCGAACCGATGACATCATATTGCATCTTGCAGGTCGATTGAAACCATCGGCGCGCACTGATGTATATTGTCGCTCCACCAGTTCCTCATACTTTATTCCCGGCCAAGTGACGAAAGGCATTGCGCATTGCGACAAGATGGTGTGAATCCGCCGCTCACTCTTGCAGAGGTGCAACACTTCCGACGCGATCGAAAAAGAAAACGAACTGAAATGCGCGGATCGCTTGTATTTCGTGACACAGGCGCTCAAGATAAATCTTCAAGAATGATCCGGCAAAAACCGGTTGAGGCGGGGCAATATGGACGAATTGGTTGGGCAGCTGGCCGCGAAGGCCGGCATCGACGGTGCTGTCGCTGAAAAAACCATCGGCATCGTTCTGGGTTTCCTCCGTAACGAGGGACCTTCCGACAAAGTCCAGGCTCTGATCGACCAAATCCCCGGCGCCGAAGCGGCAATCGCCGCCTCCAACAACAGCGGTGGTCTATCGCGGTTGATGGGTGGCGGTCTGATGGCTGTCGGCACCCGGCTGATGGCGCTTGGATTGAGCATGAGTGAGATTCAGAACGTCGCGCGTGAACTTTTCAGGTTCGGCCGCGACAAAATCGGAGCGGATCAAATGGGCGAGATCATCTCGGGGACGCCGGGCCTCAGCCAGTTTGCCTGAAGCATTTTCCCAAACGCCATTGCACGTGCGCTCCCTTCTACCTGCATACGAGTATCATGACATACCCCCTCTCCGAGATCGAAGGCCTGTCCGCCTATTGCGCCACCAAACTGAAATCGCAGGGTATCCGCACGACCGACGCACTGCTTGAAGCCGCCCGCACCGTCAAGGGACGCAAGGCGCTCGCCGCCAAGACCGGGATCAGCGAACAACAATTGCTCGAATGGGCCAACATCTCCGACTACATGCGGATTCCCGGCATGGGCAAGGCGAAGGTCGGCCTGGTCCGCGCCGCCGGCGTCACCACCGTGCGCGAGCTCGCGCACCGCAACCCGTCGCGGCTCGCACAGAGCATGAAGGACGCCAATGTGCGGCGTAAGCTCGTCCGCGTGATGCCGTCGGAGAAATCGGTCGAGCTGCTGATCGAAGAGGCACGCAAGCTGCCTCCCAAAATCACCTATTAGCCTGTCTTAACGGCATTCGGCCGCCGGCCGCGTCACCCGTCATCGCCACACCTTGACTTGCTGCTGCGGTCAGCGCAAAGCCACCGCATGATGGCGAGCAAGCCCATAGCATCGGCGGTGACCGACCCGGCCGTATCGGCGGTGCTACCGGCGCTGTTGTCGCGGCCTTATCCGGCGGTGATGGGCATCCTGAACGTGACGCCGGACTCGTTCTCCGACGGCGGCCAGTTCGCCGCCCCCGAAGAAGCGCTGGCACAGGCCCGCAAGCTGGTCGCCGAGGGCGCCGATATCATCGACATCGGCGCGGAATCCACCCGCCCCTACGGCTCACATCCGGTCACCGCCGAGGCCGAAATGGCGCGGCTGAAGCCGGTGCTCGCCGACGTGATCGCGCTTGGCGTGCCGGTCTCGATCGACAGCATGAAATCGGAGGTCGTGGCCTGGGCGCTCGACCAGGGCGCTGTCATCGCCAACGACGTCTGGGGCCTGCAGCGCGATGCCGGCATGGCGCCGCTCGTCGCCGCACGCGGCGTGCCCGTGATCATCATGCACAATCGCGAGCAGACCGATCCGGCGATCGACATTATGCAGGACATCGCCGCCTTCTTCGAGCGCTCACTCGCGATCGCCGCAAGCGCCGGCATTTCGCCCGACCGGATCGTGCTCGATCCCGGCATCGGCTTCGGCAAGACCCCGGAGCAGAGCATGATCGCGCTGGCGCGGCTCTCCGAGCTCGACGCGTTCCGACTGCCGCTGCTGGTCGGCGCCTCGCGCAAGCGCTTCATCAGCACGGTCGTGCCGTCGGAGCCGCAACAGCGGATCGGCGGCTCGATCGCGGCGCATCTGATCGCCGCGCAGAACGGCGCCCACATCATTCGCGCGCATGACGTCGCCGAAACCGTTCAGGCGCTGCGCGTGGCCGCAGCAATCGAGGGACAGCAATGACCGATACGATCTTCATCACCGGGATCGTCATCCATGCCCGTCATGGCGTGATGGAACATGAGACCGAAGTCGGGCAGCGCTTCGTCATCGATCTCGAGCTCTATACCGACCTCTCGGAATCCTCGCGCACCGATCGCCTCTCCGACACCGTCTCCTATTCCAACGTGGTGGCGACCGCGACATCGGCATTCAAGAACACCAACTACAAGCTCCTGGAGCGCGCCGCGGGTGCGGTGGCCGAGGACATCCTGGCGAGTTTTCCGCGCATCCGGGCGGTCAAGGTCACGGTGCACAAGCCGCACGCGCCGATCGCCGCGATCTTCGACGATGTCGGCGTGGTGCTGACCCGCTCGCGCCATCAACCGCCCCAGGGTTGAACGCAGATGGCTGACGTCCTGATCGCCCTTGGCGGCAATGTCGGCGACGTCCGCATCACGTTTCGCAAGGCGATCGCCAATATCTGCGGCATGACCCAGGCCGCGCTCGTCGCGCGCTCGTCGGATTATTCGACGCCGCCCTGGGGCGAGCAGCAGCAGGACAGCTTCATCAACGCCTGCATCGAGATCGAGACCAGTCTCGATCCGCATGCGCTGCTGTTCACGCTGCACAAGATCGAAGCCAAATTCGGCCGCGACCGCGCCAATGAGCGGCGCTGGGGGCCGCGCACGCTCGACCTCGACCTGATCGCCTATGACGACGTCACACTGAACAAGCCGGAACTGACGCTGCCGCACCCGCGCCTGTTCGAACGCGCCTTCGTGCTGGTGCCGCTCGCCGAGATCGTTCCCGACCGCGTCATCGCCGGGCGCCGCGTCGCCGATGCGCTAGCCAAGGTCTCCGCCGACGGTATTTTCCGTCTAGCGGACCTCGATTAAAGCCAAACCACCGCAAACAACCGTTTGGCTTGGCCGCCCGCCCGTGGCAATTTCCGGCCAAATCAAGGGGCTCCTCGCGGGGCCGGTGAAGGACGATTTGGGCGGATGACGACCTCGACTGACGATTTGGCTCTGGCTTCGGATTTTCGACCTGCGACCTATGACGACTGGCGCAAGCTGGTCGACGGCGTGCTGAAAGGCGCCCCGTTCGAGAAGCTGGTCGGCAAGACCTATGACGGCCTGAAGATCGATCCGATCTACCGCCGCGCCACCAACTCAAGCCCGCTTGCCGGCCGCGCCGCGGCTGCGCCCTGGCAGATCCTGCAGCGGGTCGATCACCCCGATGCCGCACAGGCCAATGCGCAAGCGCTGCAGGATCTCGAGAACGGCGCGACCGGCCTCGAATTCGAGTTCGCCGGCGGTCCCGGTGCGCGCGGCTTCGGCCTTGCCGATGCCAGCAAGAAGACGCTGGCGCGCGCCTGCGGCGGCGTCCATCTCGATGCCGGCATCATGATCGCGCTCAACCCGGTGATCGGACGCGAGAACGCCGGCGAGACCTTTGCCGACATGGTCGAGGCCCGCAAGCTCGACCCGGCCAAGCTCGACCTGCATTTCAATTACCAGGCGCTCAGCACCATGGCCGTGCGCGGTGCTGCGGCCATCGCCTGGCCCAACTACGAAAAGTCGTTCGGCCAGGTCGTCAATGGCCTGATCAAGCGCGGCTTCAAGGGGCCGTTCGTGCTGGCCGACGGCCGGCCGGTCCATGATGCCGGCGGCTCCGAGGTGCAGGAACTCGGTTTCACGCTCGCGCTGGGCCTCGCCTATCTGCGCATGCTGGAAGGCGCCGGCATCGATCTCGATGCGGCGCGTGCGGGCATCTCGTTCCGCCTCAGCGCCGATGCCGACCAGTTCCTGACCATGGCGAAATTCCGCGCGTTGCGGCTGCTCTGGGCACGGGTCGAGCAGGCCTGCGGCCTCGCGCCGAAGCCGATCTTCGTCAACGCGCAGACCGCCTGGCGCATGCTGACCCAGCGCGATCCCAATGTGAACATGCTGCGCGCGACGATCGCAACCTTTGCGGCCGGGCTCGGCGGCGCGAACGCGATCACGGTGCTGCCGCACACGCTGGCGCTCGGCCTGCCTGACGACTTCGCCCGGCGCGTGGCGCGCAACACCCAACTCGTGCTGCTCGATGAGTCCAACCTGGCAAAGGTCTCCGATCCCGCGGCCGGCGCCGGCGGCATCGAGACGCTGACCTCGCAACTCTGCGAAGCGGCGTGGACGCTGTTCCAGGAGATCGAGAAGGCCGGCGGCGTCTTCGCCGCACTCGAGCAAGGCCTGCTGCAAAACAAGGTTGCGGCGACGCGATTGCTGCGCGAGACCAATGTGGCGAAGCGCCGCGACGTGCTGACCGGCGCCAGCGAATTCCCGGATCTGCGCGAGGCCGCCCCCGCGGTGCTGGATGTGAAACCATCAGCGCCGGCGTCCCCCGCCGACGCCAAGGTGAAGTTCGATGCCCTCGCACCGATGCGGCTCGCCGAGCCGTTCGAGGCGCTGCGCGACAAGTCGGATGCCGCGCTCAGGGCGCATGGCGCACGGCCGAAGATCTTCCTGGCCAATCTCGGCACCGCCGCGGACTTCACGGCTCGCGCGACCTTTGCCAAGAGCTTCTTCGAAACCGGCGGGATCGAGGCCATCGACAGCGAAGGGTTTGCCGACGCGGCGGCGCTGGCTGCAGCCTTCAAGGCCTCGGGCGCCACGATGGCGTGCATTTGTTCCTCGGATAAGGTCTATGCCGTCAGCGCCGCCGAGGCCGCCAGGACCCTTCAAGGCGCCGGAGCAAGGCATATCTATCTGGCAGGGCGGCCGGCCGACCAGGAAGCGGCGCTGCGGGCGGCCGGCATCGGCGAGTTCGTCTTCGCCGGCGGTGATGCGCTGGCGACATTGCGCGAGGCCTATCGGCGGATGGAGCAGACATGAGCGCAGAGGCACCATCGACACCCGTTCTGACCGGCGGCTGCCAGTGCGGCGCCGTCCGATTTGCCGTCTCGGCGGCACCGACCCGGATCAGCATCTGCCACTGCCGGATGTGCCAGAAGGCGTCCGGCGCGCCATTTGCCTCCTTCGCCGACATCGATCGCAACGACTTCAAATGGACCCGCGGCAAGCCCGCCGCGTTCAGGTCCTCCTCGATCGCCGAGCGCGACTTCTGCGGGGCCTGCGGAACGCCCCTGAGCTTCCGCCGTATCGACGGGCCGCGGATCGAGATCATGACGGGCTCATTCGATCGGCCCGACCGGGTGATACCGACGCAGCAATTCGGGACCGAGTCCCGCCACGGCTGGGTGGTCGGCATTGCCAACCTGCCGAGCCAGACCACGATGCAGAATTACGGACCGGACAAGATGGCGACGATCGTCAGTCATCAGCATCCGGATCATGACTAAGGAAGCCCAGGAATGACCCGCATTCCCAATTTCGCCGATGTCGCCTTCCAGCCCGTTGCCACCACGGCCCCGGCTGCGAGCGCCGAGCCGTGGCTGACGCCCGAGGGCATCCCGGTCAAATCCGTCTACGGCGAGGCCGATCTCGAAGGCATCGACTTCCTCGAGACCTGGCCGGGCATCGCCCCCTATCTGCGCGGCCCCTACCCGACCATGTATGTCAACCAGCCCTGGACAATCCGGCAATATGCCGGCTTCTCCACGGCGGAGGATTCCAACGCATTCTATCGCCGTAACCTCGCCGCGGGGCAGAAGGGCCTCTCGGTCGCGTTCGACCTCGCCACCCACCGCGGCTACGACTCGGATCATCCGCGCGTCTCCGGCGACGTCGGCATGGCCGGCGTCGCGATCGATTCCATCTACGACATGCGCACGCTGTTCGCCGGCATCCCGCTCGACCAGATGAGCGTGTCGATGACCATGAACGGCGCGGTGCTGCCGATCCTCGCGCTGTTCGTTGCGGCCGCCGAGGAACAGGGCGTGCCGCCGGAGAAACTGTCGGGCACCATTCAGAACGACATTCTGAAAGAGTTCATGGTGCGCAACACCTATATCTATCCGCCGGCGCCCTCGATGCGGATCATCTCCGACATCTTCGCCTACACCTCGCAGCGGATGCCGAAATACAACTCCATTTCCATCTCCGGCTACCACATGCAGGAAGCCGGCGCGACGCAGGACCTCGAGCTCGCCTATACGCTGGCCGACGGCGTCGAGTATCTGCGCGCCGGGCTTGCCGCGGGCCTCGACGTCGATCGTTTTGCCCCCCGCCTTTCTTTCTTCTGGGCGATCGGCATGAACTTCTTCATGGAAGTCGCCAAGATGCGCGCTGCGCGGCTGCTGTGGGCCAAGCTGCTCAAGCAGTTCAACCCGAAGGATCCGCGCTCGCTGTCGCTGCGCACGCATTGCCAGACCTCGGGCTGGTCGCTGACCGCGCAGGACGTGTTCAACAACGTGATGCGCACCACGATCGAGGCGATGGCGGCAACGCAAGGCCACACCCAGTCGCTGCACACCAACGCGCTCGACGAGGCCCTGGCGCTGCCGACCGACTTCTCCGCGCGCATCGCCCGCAACACCCAGCTGTTCCTGCAGCAGGAGAGCGGCACCAACCGCATCATCGATCCCTGGGGCGGCTCCTATTATGTCGAGCGGCTGACCCGCGATCTCGCGCAGAAGGCCTGGGGTCACATCCAGGAGGTCGAGGCGCTCGGCGGCATGGCCAAGGCGATCGAGGCCGGCGTGCCGAAGCTCAGAATCGAGGAAGCCTCCGCCAAGACCCAGGCTCGGATCGATGCCGGCCGCCAGGCGGTGATCGGCGTCAACAAGTTCAAGCCGGACAACGAGAAGGCGATCGACGTGTTGAAGGTGGAGAACTCCACCGTGCGGCGGCTGCAGATCGATAAGCTGGCGCGGCTCAAGAAGGAGCGCAACCAGAAGGACGTCGATGCGGCGCTCGCCGCGCTCACGCGCTCGGCGGGCGAAGGCAACGGCAATCTGCTGGCGCTCGCCATCGACGCCGCGCGCGCCAAGGCCACCGTCGGCGAGATTTCAGACGCGATGGAAAAGGTGTTCGGTCGCCACCGTGCCGAGATCAAGTCCATCACCGGCGTCTACAAGCGAGAGGCAGCGGCGATGTCCAACAAGGTCGAAAAGGTGCAGGCGCTGATCGATGCGTTCGAGGAGGCCGAAGGCCGCCGCCCGCGCATCCTGGTGGCAAAAATCGGCCAGGACGGCCATGACCGCGGCCAGAAGGTGATCGCATCCGCGTTCGCCGATGTCGGCTTCGACGTCGATATCGGACCGCTGTTCGCGACCGCCGACGAAGCCGCCCGCCAGGCGGTCGAGAACGACGTCCACATTCTCGGCGTCTCCTCGCTTGCCGCGGCGCATCTCACTGCGGTGCCGGAATTGAAGGCGGCGCTGAAGAAGCACGGCCGCGACGACATCATGATCATCATCGGCGGCGTGGTGCCGCCGCAGGATTACGACGCGCTGTATGCGGCCGGCGCCGAGGCGATCTTCCCGCCGGGCACCGTGATCTCGGATGCCGCCGAGGAGCTGATCCACAAGCTCAACGCCCGGCTCGGCCATAGCGCGGCGGCGGAGTAGATGATAGATTAGTGGGATTGCAAGGTCTCAAACCATGACACGCGAAGAGATCGTGGCAGCGATACGAGAGAATGCCGATGCCATCAAGGCGGAAGGCGTGTCGAAGCTCGCGATCTTTGGATCGCGCGTGCGCGGCGACTATCGGCCCGACAGTGACGTCGATGTGCTGGTTGAAGTCGAGCCGGACGCCTCGTTTTCGCTACTCAACCTGATCGGCGTCGAGCATATCATTGAAGACGCGACGGGCTTGCAGGCGCAAGCAACCATGAAGCGATCCCTTCCTCCTCGGCTGGCACAACGAATCGCCGACGACATTCTCGAAGTATTCTGACGTGCAGCCAACCGTTGCAGACCGCATGGGCCACATTGCCGCAGCGATCGATAGCATTCGGGACATAACGGCCGGGCAAACCCACGAGAGCTTCGCCAACAATCTGGTGATGCGGCCGGCTGTGGAGCGGCTGCTTGAGATGATCAGCGAAGCATCAAGGCACATTCCAACCGATTTGAACGCCAAGGAAACCGGCATCAACTGGAGGCGATTGGCCGATCTCGGAAACTGGTTGCGCCATGCCTATCATCGGACCGACGCTGGCTTGTTGTGGATCAGTTGAGGATGATCTGTTGCCATTGAAGGCGTTCGTCGATCAACTCGCCAGGGAATTGAAACATTGACTATCATCGTGAAGTGGGCCGTTGCCCTGACATCGGGCTTCCTCTTCATTTCCCCCGCCATCGCCGTCGACCCGAAGCCCGACGCCACGATCAAGAACGCAAGCATCGAGGCCAACGTCTATCTCGACGACAAGATCAAGGCAGATAGCGCGCTGGCGGCCGATTGCCTCGGCGAGGGCCGGAAATGGATCGACAAGAATGCCGCCGAGGCGGCGTCCGCCCGGAAGGATGAGTCTGAGCTCTTCAGGGACCGCGGCGGCTACTCGTTCGAACGCAAATACTCCGAGCGTTCCGTCGTCGACGACCGCTATGTGAGCGTGCTGCGCGATGACTACATCGACACCCACGGCGCGCATCCGAACTCCGACGTCAACACGATCCTGTGGGACGCGACGGCGAAGAAGCGCATCAGCATCCGCCCCTTCTTCACCGAGACAGCGGACAACGGCCCGACCCTGACAGCGATGCGCAAGGCCGTCATCGCCGCGCTGAACGCCGAGAAGAAGCGGCGCGGCGCCGGCGAGACCGCGACCGCCGAATGGTACAAGGAGTTGAAGCCGACCCTGCTCAAGATCGGCGCCGTGAGCTTGGCGCCGTCGACCGTGTCAGGCAAGAGCTCCGGCCTCACCTTCCACTACCCGCCCTATGCTGTCGGCCCCTACGCCGAAGGCCAGTATGTCATCTTCGTTCCGTGGGAGACGCTGAAGCCATATCTGACGCCGGAAGGCGCAAAAATCTTCGCCGGTGCGCGGCCGAAGGGCGACGCGGACGATAAGCAATAGGGCGTCATCAACAAGCCGCGACAGTGCCGATCCGCGTTCCCCTCGCCTGCCATGGCCAGCCGTTGTAAAGCAAGACCATGACCGCATCGAAGCCTGCTGCTCCCGACATAAGCGCCCTCGCCAAGGACCTCCGCGCCGGCCACCGCGCCGCGCTGGCGCGGGCGATCACGCTGGTCGAGAGCCGGCGCGGCGATCACCAGGCCGAAGCGCGCGAGCTGGTGCAGGCGCTATTGCCCGACACCGGCAAGGCGGTGCGGGTCGGCATCACCGGCTCGCCCGGCGTCGGCAAATCGACCACCATCGATGCGCTCGGCATGTTCCTGATCGAGAGCGGCCACAAGGTCGCGGTGCTGGCGGTCGATCCCTCCTCGGCGCGCACCGGCGGCTCGATCCTCGGCGACAAGACGCGGATGGCGCGGCTCGCCGTCTCCGACCAGGCCTTCATTCGCCCCTCGCCCTCCTCGGGCACGCTCGGCGGCGTCGCGGCGAAGACCCGCGAGGCGATGCTGCTCTGCGAGGCCGCCGGCTTCGATGTGGTGCTGGTCGAGACCGTCGGCATCGGCCAGTCCGAGACCGCGGTCTGCGACATGACCGACTTCTTCCTGGCGCTGATGCTGCCGGGTGCCGGAGATGAATTGCAGGGCATCAAGAAGGGCCTTGTCGAGCTCGCCGACATGATCGCGATCAACAAGGCCGACGGCGACAACCTCAAGCGCGCCAACCTCGCCGCCGCCGACTATCGCAGCGCGCTGCACATCCTCGCGCCGCGCTCCGAGCACTGGCATCCGCCGGTGGAGACCTATTCGGCGCTGACCGGCGCCGGGCTCGACCGGCTCTGGCAGAAGATCCTCGACCACCGCACCGCGATGAATGCCTCGGGCGAGTTCGCCGGCCGCCGCAGGGAACAGCAGGTGAAGTGGATGTGGTCGATGCTGGAGAGCCGGATGATGGCGCGGCTGCGCTCGGATGCCGCGATCCGCGCCAAGGTGAAGAAGATGGAGGTCGAGGTCGCCGGCGGCCGCATCTCGCCCGCGGTCGCCGCCGAACAGATCGCGGAGATGCTGCATTGAGCGGCAGGCTGCGCATCCTTGTCACCGGCTTCGGGCCGTTTCCGGGTGCGCCGTTCAACCCAACCATGCCATTGGTGAAGCGGCTGACCGCCCTGCGCCGGCCGGCGCTCGACAATGTCGCGCTGTCGAGCCACATCTTCGATGTCACCTACGCGGCCGTCGATCGCGAATTTCCGGAGCTGATCGCACAACGGCGCCCACAGGCGCTCTTGATGTTCGGCCTCGCCGGCCGCACCGACTATCTGCGGATCGAAAGCCGCGCCCGCAATGCGGTGACCACGCGCTTCCCCGACGCCGGCCGCCAGCATGCGCGCAAGGGATCGATCGAGGGCGGCGCCGATGCGCGCATGTTCGGGCCTCATACTGAAAAATTACTGCGCGCCGCGCTGGCGACCGGGATCGACGCGCGAGCCTCGCGCGATGCCGGCAGCTATCTCTGCAACTATCTAAGCTGGCGGGCGATCGAGGCCGTGAACCGCGACAATGATCTCCGCCTCGCGCAATTCGTCCACGTTCCGCCCCTCGCCCATGACGGAACGGCCGCGCCTGGCAAATCACACATCACGCTGGAAGCGCTCGTCGATGCCGGCGAAGCGATGCTGATGGAGCTGGTGAAACTGACCCGGCAGGCCTCGCGCGCGTGAGCGCGCGGATTGGGCGGTGCAAGTACACGCCCCTAGTTGGCATCCTCCAACTCACGCGTACGCAAGCTGCGGATCATTTCAATAAATTCAGGCTCCGCAGGATCGATCTTGCGGAATCTGTAAGGCTCGAACCCAATCGTCGGAGGAGGTAGCGCGATGCCCGCCAGCCCGACGGTCAGACTACCCGTCCAGGTCGTCCCGATGAAATTGACGGGACGGCGCTTGGGAAGGAGCCGTGAGCCCTCAATCTCCCGGTATCAGGCCCCGCGCATGCGGTCATCCAGGACGCCGCGGCCTCTCGGCTCAAGCACCGGCGTTTCTGGAATACTGGATCACCCGCATGCGCTGGTGATGACATCGAGGAACGACTGTTTGACGACGTGAATCGGTTGCACCCGCGATTAACCCTACCGCCAACAATCGCCCCGCTGCGTCGGCGTGTTCACCATGCGGCGCCGCGTTTCGCGCTACCACTCGACCCGCGAACGTCACCGCTCGCGAATATTGCGAGGGCCTTGCCCATGGACGTCAACCGCCGCCATCTGATCGGAGCAACCGCCGCCGGCGCAGCCGGCGCGCTTGCGATGTCGCCTGACGCTGCGCGTGCCGCCGCTCCATCGACCGGCTCGCTCGGCCGCGACGTCACGCAATACGGCGTGCGCCCCGGCAGCCCCGACGACCAGACCCGCAATTTGCAGCGCGCGATCGACGACGCCGCACGGGCGCAGGTGCCGCTGGCGTTCCCGCCCGGCCTCTACCGCACCGGCCTGTTGCGGCTTGCGCCCGGCAGCCAGCTGATCGGCGTCCGCGGCGCCAGCCGTCTGCTGTTCAACGGCGGCGCCTCACTGCTGGAAGGCGAAGGCGCCGGCGGCGTCGTCCTGATGGGCCTCACCTTCGACGGCGGCAATGTCCCGCTGCCGAACCGGCGCGGCCTCGTGCATTGCCTGTCCGGCCGCGACGTCCGCATCACCGATTGCCGCTTCACCGGCAGCGGCGGCAACGGCATCTGGTTCGAGCAGATGTCGGGCGACGTCAGCAACAACGTCTTCACCGACATCGCGACCACGGCGCTGGTGTCGTTCGACGCGATCGGCCTGATGGTGTCGCGCAACACCATCAAGGGCACCCACGACAACGGCATCGAGATCCTGCGCACCGCGATCGGCGATGATGGCTCGATCGTCGCCGACAACCGCATCGAGGACATCAAGGCCGGCCCCGGCGGCTCCGGGCAGTACGGCAACGCCATCAACGCCTTCCGCGCCGGCAACGTGATCGTGCGCGGCAACCGCATCAAGAACTGCGACTTCTCGGCGGTGCGCGGCAATTCGGCCTCCAACATCCACATCACCGACAACAGCGTCAGCAATGTCCGCGAGGTTGCGCTCTACTCGGAATTCTCGTTCGAGGCCGCGGTGATCGCCAACAACACCGTCGACGGCGCCGCGATCGGCGTCTCCGTGTGCAATTTCAACGAGGGCGGCCGCATCGCGGTGGTCCAGGGCAACATCATCCGCAACCTGCTGCCGAAGCGCCCGATCGGCACCGACCCGAACGACGGCGCCGGCATCGGCATCTATGTCGAGGCCGACAGCACCGTCACCGGCAATGTGATCGAGAACGCGCCGACCTTCGGCATCGTCGCCGGCTGGGGCAAGTACCTGCGCGACGTCGCGATATCGGGCAACGTGGTCCGCAATGCCTTCGTCGGCATCGGCGTCTCGGTGGTGCCGGGCGCCGGCACCGCGCTGATCAACAACAACATGATCTCGGAAACTCCCGGCGGCGCCGTAGTCGGGCTCGACCACGCCCGCCCGATCACGCCGGATCTGTCGGCCGGCGGCGCCCAGCAATATGCGCAGCTTGTGGTCGGCGCGAACGCGGTGCGGCGCTAGCGCGTGATCCGGACAAGCGCGAAGCGGTTTTCCCTCGCGACAAACGCGGAACGCGTCTGCACGGAGATCATGCTCAAAAAATAAGCGAGAGCGGTCGCCTACAGCGCGTTGCGCAGCAGCGGATAGCGCCGCTGGATGGTGTCGAGATCGAGCACCGGCGGCCGCACCGCCGGAGGGGGCATCTCCAGCGGCGGCGCGTCGGCCACGGTGAGCGGCTGCTCCAGCACTTCCGTTGCCGTCTCCAGCGCGGCCGCGACCGCGGTCATGGCGGCCTCCGCCAGTGTCGCGGCCTCCGACCGCCGCTCCGGCACTGGCGAGATATCGCGCGGCGGCAGTTTCGACCTGCCGCGGCCGAGCCAGGACAGATCGATCGGCGAATTGTCGAGCGAGGCTTCGCGCGACAGCAATTCGCGCCAAATGTCGACCGCGGCGCGGGCTTCCCTGATGTTCTCGAGAAAGGCCTGCTCGCTGTGATAGCGCCGCCAGCGCCCGGTATCGAACAGTTCGGTAAGGTGCTCCAGCCTTTGCTCGGCGAGGTTGCACCAGCGTGCAACGATCTCCTGGCCTCTGGCCACGTCGGTCCGATGTGTCATTCAAGTTGCCCGCAGGAAAAGAAACGGACGCAGACGCAACCGAACCGAATCAACTGGACGTGACGCCGATATTCTGTGGAAAAGGTAAATAAAGTCTAACTAAATTCTTAATCGCAAACCGGCGATCGAAGAAGTCCGCTCGACTACGGAGTTTCTCGCTCGAACTGCCGTCAAGTCATCGACTGCCATGGTGACGATGCGCACCGCTCCCGAGCAACGCACAGCGGAATGATCCACAGCAAACCGTCGCAGCCGTCGCGCGTATGCCCATCCCGCCGCAATCGGCCGACGCCGGCGCGGCGCACGATCAAGCCCGTCATGCAAGGGTGCCCCCAAAATGAAAGACCCGTCCGGGGGGACAACCGGACGGGTCAAAGCCATATGGGCGCTTGGGGTGGATGGGCGCTCGCGCCTGATATAGCCGGGGAGGGATAAACCGCTCCCACACACATAAGTCGTGAGAGGAACGCGGACGTTCAAATCGCCGGCGATTTTTTTAACCTTCTCGCACCGCGGTTCCATCGCACCGTTGCCGGCGTTCAGCGTCGAAAATCACTGCGCAGCACGGCGATTTGCTACGGAATCCTCCGATGCGATCGACGGCGCAGGTTCATTCGACGTGCGGCTCACGGAAGTGTTATTGCCGTCGGCCTGCTTTGCAGGCTGCGACGGTTTGTCCGCGGCGGAAGCGACGGGAGCACTGGTCGCCGCCATCACCGCGGCAAGCGCATCCGCCTCGCCGGCGCCGAACAGATCGTCACGTCCAGGCGTCCCGAGATCACGCGCCGTGCTGGTCAGGATCCGTCGCACCTCGGCGGGCTTCAATGCCGGATTGCGTTCCAGCACCAAGGCCGCGATGCCGCTGACGAACGCGGCCGAAAACGAGGTGCCCGACATCAGCTGGTACTTGCCGTCAAGCACCGGCACGAGGAGGTCGGCGCCCGGGGCCGCCAACGCGATATGGCTGCCGCGGTTTGAGGCCGCCATCAGCCGGTCGCCGGCATCGGTACCACTCACCGCGATCACAGCGGGATTGGCGGCCGGGTACAGCGGCGGCGATGTCGCGCCGGCATTGCCGGCCGCGGCGACCAGCACGACGTCCCTCGCCGCGGCGGCGGCCACGGCGCGTCCGACAAGTGCATCCTGCGGTCCGGCAAAGCTCATATTCACGATCTGCGCGCCATGCGCCACCGCGTGGTCGAGACTCCTGAGGATCACATAGGAGGTGCTCCCGGCGCCGCCCGCGACCGCACCGAAGGCGCGGATCGCCAGGATCCGCACTTCCGGCGCGCTCCCCGTCAGCCTGACGCGCGCCGCAATCGCGCCGGCAATGGCGGTGCCGTGGGCTTGCGGGCCATCCTTGCTGCCGAGCGCATCGAACGTATCCGCGACCGTGTTCGCCAGCTCCGGATGGGAGGCATCGACACCGGAGTCGATGACGGCAATGGTGACATTCATTCCACGCGCCAGTTTGTGGGCCGCGGGCAGATGGAGCTGTGTCTGGGCATATTGCGCCGGATCGCTGCCGCCCGACGCCTTCTGGTCCTGCAGCGCGTAACGGTAGTTCGGCTGCACGGAGCGGACGCCGGCATCGCCTGCGACCTCGCGGCTCGCCGTTTCGGCCGAACGATTGCCCAAGATGCGGAACAGGCCGATCGTCGCACCCAGCAGCGCGACATTCTGCGAGGCGATCCGCCTCAACCCATGGCGGCGCGCGAGCGCATCGGCCTCCGCCTCCGTCAAGGCGCCGTCGATTTCGGCCACGAGCTCATTCGGCACGGTTCGCGTGCCGGGCGCATCCTGCGTACGCAAACGGCCGCCACCGCCGGCCCTGCCCTTCCGCGCTGCGCCCTTGCCGCTGCCGTTGCTGGCGGCCGTGCGGTCGGAGCATTGGCCGCGATCGCTGTCATCGCAATTGGCGGAGAAACGCGGCGCGGGGCGCACAGGGGGCGGCGACACGCGCGATCGTGGCCCATCGTCGGTCCACGACGTGGCCGGGCCGCGGTCCACCGACGGCGGCATGCGGCCAACCGTGCCGCCGAACCCGCCGACGGGATTGCCACCAACACGGCCCATACCGGGATTGGCCCGCTGCCCAAGCGAGACCTGTGGCGCGCCACCGATCGGCGATCGCATGAAATTCTGGGCGGAGGCGGAGCCGGCAACACAAACCAGCAACAATGCTGCGGCCGCGGCGATCACGTGGTTCGTCGATCTGGTCCGGCCGTTGGCGGCCATGGTGACCTCAACTCGGCGCAGAACCGTCAGCCGCCGATTACGGCGTTTCGACCGCGAGGCTGACGATCTTCTCCTTCTGCAAACGCGCAATCAGCGCGGCGACGCTGCTCTTGTCCATTGCGCGGAACTGCAACCGGAACATCCCGCCCTTCCCGTCGAGGATCGAGGCCTGGTAATTGTCGAGCAGCGACGTGATGTCGGCGATCCTGGCATCGGGCGTGAAGCGCACCAACAGCCGGGTCGGCGTCGCCGCCACGCTGGCACCGAGGTCGCGGGTGATCGGCGCATTGGGTGCAACGGCGCTCGGCGCGCTGCGTTGTTCGACGGCATCAAGCGAGGCGGTCTCGAACAAGGCCGGTTGGCTGCGCATCAGCACCGCGCCGATCACGCCCGCCTGCAACAACACCACGACCGCGCCGAGGCCGGACGACCAGGCCAGCGTCCGCGGCGATAATTTCGAAAAGAACTCCGAGACGGAGGCCGACATGCGTGCCCCCATCGACGGCTTGTGCTCTGGCTCGGCATCGATCGCGGCGAACAGCTTATGCATGGCGCGCGCCGAGGGCGCACCGAGGCTCTCGTTGAGGCCGATGGTCTCGGCATATTCCTCGCGGATGACGGCATATTGCCGGGCGAGCTCCGGATCGCTCGCGAGCGCGTCCTCGACGCGGCGCGTGTCACGCGCGTTCAGCGTGCCAGCCGCGTGCCAGGGCAGCAGCATCTCGATATCGTCAGGCTCTTGCACCTTTTTTCTCGCAGCCATCATGGCCAACCTCGCTCGACACCGGCTGCCTTCAGCAACTCGGCAAGTTTCTTGCGCGCATAGAACAGGCGCGTCTTCACGGTATTCTCCGGAATCCCCACGATCTCAGCGACATCTTCCACGGATTTCTCGTGATAGTAGACAAGATCGACAATTTCCCGATGTTCCGCCGATAGTCCCGTCAGGCACCTACGCAGCGTGTCACCGGTGTCCTTCTTCTGCACTACCGTTTCCGGATCGTCGGACGTGTCCTCGATCGCGTTCGCGGCCTCATCGTCCAATTCGGCGTCCTTCCTTCGCCGCAGCGAAGACAACGCCTTGAACCGGGTAATCGCCAGAAGCCAGGTCGAAACGGCGGATCGTCCCTCAAACTTGCCCGCCTGACGCCACACGTCCAGAAAGACCTCGCTGATGAGATCTTCCGCCACCTGTTCGTCCCGCACGAGCCGAAGCCCGAAGCGGTACACCCTGACATGGTGCCGCCCGTACAGCACCTGCATGGCAAGCCGGTCGCCTTGAGCGATCCGAGCGATCAGAACGTCGTCTGAAGCCGCCTGTGTCGCGCTCAATGGCCGTCTCGCAAAGTTGGTCTGAAGGGGGCGGTGCGTGGTTCGACGCGAGAGCCAAGATTCTTCACATTACGGCAATGTCCGCACTGCATGTGTGATCTATGCCACAGTCGGCGATTCAAATGAGGAAAAATCGGCCGAGACTCGATAAACGGTATCATAGTAGTGAGAACTCTCGCGGGCAGGGCACCATCGGGCGCGACCATACCAAGGCTTTATCGGCAAGCCAGCACCCTCACCAAGTCCACCACGGCGCAGGCTCCCGGCACACCGCTCCCGACCCGCTTCGGCAAACGGATTCCCCTTACGAAACAAGGGCGATGACCGGATCACACCGGGGTAGATTCGGTTCCAAAAGATACCAAACCTAAAGGCTTTCCCACGTAGATTTTCGCCGAATTTCACCAATGGCGGGACCATGGGCAGCGCTGCGTCGTCACTTCCCGGCCCGATTGCGGGCGCATCGGAAAGCGGCCGTCCCAGGCTCACGGCCGAGCGCCTGGCGCGCCGGGCCAGGCAGCGCCGCCAGATCCAGTCGATGATCGCAGCCTGCTTCGTGCTCGACGCCGTCGTGCTGCTGATCTACGCGCATGCCGGCACCACGTCCGTTTGGGTGGCGGCGGCCTACGCGCTGACCGGCCTCTGTTTGGTCGTTGTCTATGTGATGCTTTCCGAGCGCGGCTTTCACGAACGCTTCCGCGACCATTATCTGGTCGCGCCGCAATCGGCGATCAACATGGTGAACCTGCTGGTGTTCACCTACATCGCGCCGGAAGTCGGCGTGCTGTTCCTCTGCAATCTGTTCGTGGTGTTCGGCTTCGGCGCGCTGCGCACCTCGGCGCGGCAGACCGCGATCGTCTGGACCGTCATGGTGCTGGGCCTCGCCGCGCTGTTCCTCGGCACCGACAAGGCGATCGGGATGCCGACCGCGACCCGGATCGATCGCCTCGCCACCATGCTGGTGTTCGCGCTGACGATCGGGCGCTGCATGTGCCTCGGCATCTTCTCCAGCTCGATGCAGCAATCGCTGTATCAGAGCGGACTGAAGCTGAAGGAGGCCTACCGGCGCATCGAGGAGCTCGCGGAGCTCGATGAACTGACCGGCGCCTCCAATCGCCGCAGCATCATGCGCACGCTCGACGAGGAGATCGCCCGCTGCGCCCGCAACGGCAGCTCCTGCGCGGTTGCGCTGATCGACCTCGACCATTTCAAGCGCATCAACGACGTCTACGGCCATCCGATCGGCGACGAGGCGCTGCGCACCTTCGCCATCGGCATGTTCGCCAACCTCCGCAGCGTCGATCGCTTCGGCCGTTACGGCGGCGAGGAATTCCTGCTGGTGCTGCCCGACCTGTCGCAGGATCAGGCGATCCGCGCGCTCGAGCGGCTGCGCGCGATCATCGCCGATCTCGACTGGAGCGCATTCTCGCCCGGCATGCGGGTGACGATCTCCGCAGGCGTCACGACGCTCAAGCCGCGCGAAAACTCCGACACGTTACTCGCCCGCGCCGACGGCGCGCTTTACGCAGCCAAGGCCAGGGGACGCAACCGCATCGCCAGCGCCTGAGACCCTTCATTCCCTCTTCGGCGCCGGAGAAGCCGTCGCCACTGCTCCAGGACAGAGTCATGAGTTTGAAGCCCGAGACCGCCCCCGAAAGTCTGCTCGACGAGCTGCAGACGACGCTCGCGCACGGCACCGTCGCACGCCGCGTCGAGACGCTGCGCCGCGTGACCGACCTCTTCATCAACGGCTCGGTGAACTATTCCGACGAGCAGATCGTGCTGTTCGACGACGTTTTCCAATGCCTGCTCGAGCACATCGAAAACTCGGCCAAGGCGCTGCTCGCCAACCGCCTCGCCCCGATCGACACCGCGCCGCCGCAGACCATCCGCACCCTTGCCTTCGACGACCTGATCGAGGTCGCGGGCCCCGTGCTGACGCTGTCGCCGCGGCTCGACGACGACACCCTGATCGAAACGGCGCGCAGCAAGAGCCAGGCGCATCTGCTCGCGATCTCGAACCGCAAGACGCTGAGCGGTGCCGTCACCGACGTGCTGGTGCTGCGCGGCAATGACGAGGTGATCCAGAGCGCGGTCAACAATCCCGGCGCGGAGTTCACCGAGCGCGGGTTCACCCGCCTGGTCAGCCGCGCCGAGGGCGACGACAATCTGTCGACCTGCGTCGGCCTGCGCCCGAACATCCCGCGGCATCTCTATCTCAAGCTGGTTGCCAAGGCCTCGGACGCGGTCAGGCAGCGGCTCGAGGCCGCCAATCCGCAGCAGGCCAAGGAGATTCCGATCGCGGTGAAGGAAGCGACGCGACGCGCGCGCTCGGCGCCGGCCGCCGTGACGCCGGACACCGCGATCGCGCATGCCCTGGTCAAGTCGCTCTACCAGGACGGCCGGCTCGACGAATTCCAGCTCGCAGCCTTCGCCGAGGCCGGCAAGTTCGACGAGACCAATGCCTCGCTCGCCGCGCTCGCCAACGTCTCGGTCAGCGTCGCCGAGAACATGATGATCGAAACCCGCGCCGAGGGCGTCATGATCCTCGCCAAGGTCTCGGGCCTGTCATGGTCGACGGTGCGGGCGATCATCAACCTGCGCGACGACATCTCGGGCGGCGAGCCGACCGATCTGCAGGCCTGCAAGGACACCTATGAACGGCTGCGGCCGTCGACCGCGCAGCAGGTGCTGCGCTTCCATCGCATGCAGCAGTCCGCGCCCGCGGCCTAGTATCTCTGCCGTAGCCCGGATGAAGCACAGCGCAATCCGGGCTACGACGTTCTCTTCCCCTTCCCCCTGAAAGGGGGAAGGTCGGGATGGGGGTCCAGCCGCAGGCGACGCTGCTCTTGACGAGAGCTGATCCCCACCCGCTTTGCTCTGACGAGCAAAGCGACCTCCCCTTTTCAAGGGGAGGTTAGGGCTCAGCCGGATTTCGCTCCGCCCAGACTACGATTGCTCAATATCGTAGCGCCCTCGTTCCCATCAGCGCGCCGACGCTCGCGACGATCGCGGTCGCCAGCGTGTACCAGGTGGCGACGAACAGCGGCGAGTCATCGGTGCAGTGCGACGCGTAGACGGTCGCCGCGAGCCCTGCCGAGAGCAGGCCGGCTATCGCGCCGGCGACCGCCGGTCGCGCCGGCGCGCCCTGCCGCAGCCCGTACAGCGCGCCGACCAGCAGCGGCAGCGACATCGCGGGGATCGCGGTCATGCAGGCCATCGAATTCTTGCCGATCAGCCGCGTCATCATCGGCGTACGCTGCGGCATCATCATCTCGCCACTGATCGCGGCGACGAGGATGCCGGCGGGAATCAGCAGCCACCAGCCGAAGCCGCGCAGCGAAGCCTCCGGCCGCGTCAGATGCAGACTGACCGCGATCGCCGAAGCGGCGAGCGCCAGCGTCACCGCGAACTTCAGGTCGAAGAACGGATTGTGCATGGCGGTCATCACGTCGGGCCGCACGCCGAGTTCGGCGAAGAAAATCAGGAGCGAGACCGGCGCCGCCGCCAGCAGTGCCAGCATCAGCGCAAGACCGATCGGACGCGCGCGATAGGCATTGTCGGCGGCCAGGGTCCGAATGAGTTGATCGGTGTCCATGCTCATCGATCCCGTAATTTCGCGGTGAGGCTCGCAAGCCCGCGATGCAGCGCGACCCGCACCGCGCCCTCGCTCATCGAGAATTTCGCCGCGGTGTCCTTGATCGAGGCGCTGTCGACCGCGATCGATTGCAGCACCTCGCGCTGCCGCGCGGGCAACGCCTGCAGCTGGGCGCTTACCTCGCCCGGCGAGGCCGTCGGTTCCGGTGTTTCCCCGGGCAGCGTCTCGACAAAATCATCGATGTTGACGAAGATCCGCTTGCCGCGGCGGCGCAGCGCGTCGATCAGCTTGTTGCGTGCGATCGCGAACAGCCACGGCGCGAACGCCGCGCTTGTATCCCAGGTCTGTCGCTTCAAATGCACCGCCAACAAGATGTCCTGCACGATGTCCTCGGATTGATCGACCGGCTGTCCCGCGCGCGCCAGGCCGCGGCGCGCCGCGGCACGGAGTACCGGCGTGATGGCCTTGAGCAGGCGATGATACGCCGCGTCATCGCCTGAAATGGCCGACCGCATCAGGCCGGTCCATTCATCCTCACGTTCGCGCACGCAGGCTCCTGAATTGCAATTCGGCCGATCTTTCAGTTCGTTACGCGGCACACCAGACGATCACGAATTCGTGATCTCCATCCTCCGGCAAGACCGCGCCGAGGATCGGCCTCAAGAATCGCACCGGCGGGTTTCCAGACGTCACGGCTCATAACACCGATCGGTTCGACAAGCATCGGTACTGCTGCCCGCCCGATCGACCACTAGGACGAAATTGCCCAGCTTTTGCCCCCGGATGCCCGAAGATTCCCTTTTTCTGCCCCGGTGTGGACACGCAGCGGGGTCTCTTTTCGCCCTTGGGCGGGCGACATGGGGAGATCATCAAAATGAAGATCAAAGCCGGCGGGCGCTTGGCATTGATGGTTGCGACAGGACTGACAGGGCTTTTCATGGGTCTCGCCGGTCCGCTGCCGGCACATGCGGCCGGTTCGGACACATCAGCATCGAAATCCGACAGCGCAACGGCCGACAAGTCCGCGCAACAGAGCCCCCGGCATAGCCGGCGCCATGCGCGCCGCCAGTCCTCCAAAACGGCCGATAAATCCGAGAGCAAGAAGGCCACCAGCAGCGACGCCGGCAGCGTCACCTCGGCAGGCATTCCCGCCACGGTCGCAAACGCCAATGCGGAGCTGACCTCCGGCGACGACAATGCGGCGGCGACGCCGGTGAAAGCCAATGCGTTGATTGCCGCGGCCGACAAGCCCGCGGACCAGTCCGACGGTAATGTGGTCGCATCCGACCAGCTCAACGACGTCGACCGCGCCCTGCAGCAGGAGCAGCCGGCGGAACAGCCGCAGCCGGCCCAGCCGCAGACCGTCCAGCAGGAGACACCGCCTGCGCAACAGCCGGTCGCCGTGGCGGCACCCAAGCCGGCCCCGGTTCTGGCGAGCAGCGACAGCGCGAGCTGGGACCAGACCTCGCTGATCGGGAAGATCTTCATCGGCTTCGGCGCCCTGCTCACGGTGGCCTCCGCCGCGCGCATGTTCATGGCCTAGCGGAGGCACCTGCGGTGCGGCGCGGGGGGCGCCGCACCGCAGTCCAAAGCCTCGCTTCAGCCACTTGAAGCGCATCCCGTCAGCGGGCACATTGCCCGGCAAATCAGGCACGGGGTTTGCGTCCATGGCTACGTTCGAATTCATCATCGTCGAAAGCAAGGGACCGGTCGGCGTCATCACGCTGAATCGGCCGAAAATGCTGAATGCGCTCTCGTTCGGCGTGTTCCGCGAGATCGCCGCGGCGGTCGACGATCTCGAGGCCGACGACAAGATCGGCTGTATCCTGATCACCGGCAGCGAGAAGGCCTTCGCGGCCGGCGCCGACATCAAGGAGATGCAGCCGAAGGGCTTCATCGACATGTTCAACAGCGACTTCACCGCGATCGGCGGCGACCGCGTCGCCCGTTGCCGCAAGCCGACCATTGCCGCGGTCGCGGGCTATGCGCTCGGCGGCGGCTGCGAGCTCGCGATGATGTGCGACATCATCATCGCCGCCGACACCGCCAAGTTCGGCCAGCCGGAAATCACCCTCGGCACCATTCCCGGCATCGGCGGCACACAGCGCCTGACCCGCGCGATCGGCAAGTCGAAGGCGATGGATCTCTGCCTGACCGGGCGGATGATGGATGCGGCGGAAGCGGAACGCTCGGGCCTCGTGTCGCGGATCGTGCCGGCCGACAAGCTGCTCGAGGAGGCGCTCGCGGCGGCCGAGAAGATCGCCTCGATGTCGCGCCCGGCGGTCGCGATGGCCAAGGAAGCCGTCAACCGCGCGTTCGAAACGCCGCTCGCGGAAGGCATGAATGTCGAGCGCAACCTGTTCCACTCGACCTTCGCGCTCGAGGATCGCTCCGAGGGCATGGCGGCGTTCATCGAGAAGCGCAAGCCGGTCAACAAGAACCGCTAAAGCATGATCCGGAAAAGTGCGAAGCGGTTTTCCGGACAAGATCATGCGCAGACAACAGGCTAAAGCGCGATGATCTCATCGCGCTTTAGCCCTTCGGCTCCGTTGCAAGGCCGCGGTGACGAGCGCGCGATAGGCGCGCTCGGCGAAATGCGTCGGCTTGTCGAGACCGAGCCGCGCCAGGCATTCGCGGTCGGCGGCCTCGGGCGGATGCCGCATGCCCTGCCACAGCAGGCCGGCGAGTTGCAGCGGCGTGTGCTGCGCCTGCTGCAAGATCTGCAAGGCCGGAATCAGGCGCTGCTCGACATCGGTGAAGTCGCTGCCGAACGGGAATGACGGCAGCAGCCCGGCGTCGCGCGCGGGCTTCAGCGCAGCACCGATGCGCTCGGGATAATTTTCGCGATACGCCGCGGGAATCTCGTGGCTGCGCGGCAGCTTGCCGGCGTCCTTGGCCTGCCGCATCAATTCGCCCTGGAAGCGGGAGTCCGACACCTTCAGCATCGCGGCGATCACGTCGGCATCGGATTTCCCCCTGACGTCGGCGACGCCATATTCCGTGACAAAGACATCGCGCAGATGCCGCGGGATGGTCTCATGTCCATAGGACCAGCGGATGTTCGACTGCGCCTTCCTGCCGGACTGACGGGTCGCCTCCAGCGCCAGCACCGAACGTGCGCCCTCGAGCGCGAATGCCTGCGCCACAAAATTATACTGGCCGCCGACCCCGCTCACGACCTGGCCGTTCTCGAGACCGTCCGAGATCGCAGCGCCGAGCAGCGTCGCCATCATCGCATTGTTGACGAAGCGCGCATCGACCCGGGCGCGACGCTTGCCGTCTTCGTCGCCGAAGATCTCGTTGGTGAAGGAAACCGGCATCATCTGGATTCGCGCCAACTGCTCCGGTGCCATCTCGCGCAGCGCCCGGTAGAATGATGGCGGGCCCAGGAAGAATGCGCCGTGCAGGATCACGCCGCCAACGTCGCGCTTGAGGATGCCGGCGTCGATCAGCCCGAGGAACGCCTCGAACAGCATCTCGCTGACGCCGTAGAGACCCTTTTCGAACGACCCGGTCTCGGCCGCGGCGAGTTGCCCGGTACCGGGCGCAAGGCGCTGCATGATGCCGTGGAATTCGGCGTTGTCGCGATGGCGGACCACGAGCCCCTGCGCCAGCGCGTCGCCGACCTGCCCGATGCCGATCTGCAGCGTGCCGCCGTCGCGCACCAGACCGGCGGCGTGCAAGCCGATCGCATATTTGGTGTCGCTGATCGGCTCGGACGGCGGCGCGAACAGCGGGAAATCGGTCTCGGGACTGTCGAGCACCGCGGCGAATTCGTCCGCCGGCAGGTCGCCGGCGCCGGGCATGAACGGCAGCTCGGAATTGACCTGGCCGATTAGCTTGAACGACGCCCGCCCCTGCGCACGGGCGCGCAGCACGTCGAGCGTGGTGTCGGTGTTGCAGCTCAGGCTGTAGCGCGGCGCACCGTCGACCACGCGCTTGGCAACGAGCTGAGGCACGACATCAGTCCGCGCGACAACAAATATGACGCCGCGTGGGTGTAGTTGGCGGAAATGTAGTGCTGTTGTGCGAATGGCTGGTGCAGCCACTGCCCCGCGAGGAAGAAGAACTCGATCACCTTGACGTTGGGCGGAAGTGCGCCGTGATGCAGCGCGTCCGCGTAGACGAGATCCGGATAGCCGCCGAACAGGCGATCGATCACCGGTCCGATGAAGCGCCGTTCGAGCAGGCTCTTCGGCTTCGGCTTTTCCAGCGTCAGCGCGGAGAACAGCGTCAGGTTGATGGAGCGGTCGGCCACTGCTCGCGCATACAGCGCGTTGACGATGTGGTTGGCCTTGCCGAGGCCGAGCGGCAGCCCGACCACCAGTTCGGTTCCGACGTCACGAATGATGTGCTCCGCGATCGCCTCGGGGTCGGAGAACAATATGGGCATCAGCAATGGACCCGGAGGAGACAGTGGATAACCGGCGTCGTTGAATCGACGGCCAGCGGTTCAAACTTATACTTCATATGACCGATACGTGCGCCTGTGACGAACCGGCAACAGACAAGAACTGAAATGATGTGCAGATGTCGCGCGGCGGTTTGTCTGTGGCGGCACCGCCCCGTAAACAGGTAGATGTGTCGGCGGCGTCGGCGGGGGCGCACTGCCGGGGTTTTTGGTTTGCGGGATCACATGGTTGAGCGTGCCGCGAGGGTCGGCGATGTTGCGAGGCGCGTGCTTTTGTCGGGCATCGGCCTTGGCGTGCTGGCATGCGCGCTGCTGACGGAGACAGCGGCCCGCGCCGAGAGCCTGCCGGAAGCCCTGGTCAAGGCATATCAGACCAATCCGCAACTCAATGCCGAGCGGGCTCGCCAGCGGGCGACCGACGAGAACGTGCCGCAGGCGCTGGCCGGCTACCGTCCCCAGATCATCGCCGGCCTGTCGGTCGGCCTGCAGGCGGTGCGCGACCAGCTGCCCGGCAATGTGATCCAGACCGCAACGCTGAAGCCGTGGCAGATCGGCGTCACGGTGACGCAGACCCTGTTCAACGGCTTCAAGACCGCCAACAGCGTCCGCGCCGCCGAGTTGCAGGTGCAATCCGGCCGCGAGGCGCTGCGCAATGTCGGCCAGGGCGTGCTGCTGGATGCCGTCACCGTCTACACCAATGTGCTGGCCAACCAGACCCTGGTCGAGGCGCAGCGCGCCAACGTCGCCTTCCTGAAGGAGACCCGGGCAATCACCGAACGACGCCTCAATGCCGGCGACGTGACGCCGACCGATACCGCCCAGGCCGAGGCACGGCTCAACCGCGGCCTCGCCGACCTCAACGCCGCCGAGGTCAATTTCGCGGTCAGCCAGGCCACCTATGCGCAGGTGGTCGGCACTGCGCCATCCCAGTTGCGTCCGGCCGAGACCATCGACCGGCTGCTGCCACGCAGCCGCGAGGATGCTATCGCGCTCTCGCTCCGCGAGCATCCCGCCGTCACCGCGGCAGGCTTCGACGTCGACGTCGCCTCGACCTCGATCCGCGTCGCCGAAAGCAGCCTGATGCCGAATGTCTCGGTGCAGGGCAGCGTCAGCCGCAGCCGCGACACCGACACCACGCTCGGCAGCTTCGGCACCGATCAAGCCTCGGTGATCGGCCAGGTCACCCAGCCGATCTATGACGGCGGCACCGCCGCATCGCAGACCCGGCAGGCCAAGGAAGTCGCGGCGCAGAGCCGGCTGGTGCTGGATAAGGTTCGCAATCAGGCCAAGACCGCCGTAGTCAGCGCGTGGGTTGCCAATGAAGGCGCCAAGATCGCGGTGTCGGCCTCGGAGTCCGAGATGAAGGCCGCGGAAGTTGCGCTCGCCGGCGTGCAGAAGGAAGCCGCGGGCGGCCAGCGCACCACGGTCGACGTGCTCAACGCACAGCAGGATCTGATCACCGCGCGGGCACGGCTGATCGGTGCGCAGCGCGACCGCGTGATCGCCTCCTACACGCTGCTCAGCGCGACCGGACGGCTCGACGTCAAGACGCTGAACCTGAAGACGCCGGACTATCTGCCCGAGGTGCATTACCATCAGGTGCGCGACGCCTGGCACGGCCTGCGCACGCCGTCGGGACAATAGGCATTGCGGAACCGTTCGCACCGCGAACTGGCCCTTCCCGCCCGCTCTCTCCGCCGATAACCTCCGCCCCCGCCGGCAACCCATAATGCCGGCGCGCGTATGACGCGCATAACAGCCGAGCACGCAGGGAGACGTCCAATGCTGACGCGACGCGATATGATGCTGGCTTCCATCGCAGCCGGAGTGACCATGACCAGCAGCAACGCATTTTCCAAGGCAGCGCAACCATCGACCGCGGTGAATTTCGACGTGCCTGCCGGGGCGTGCGACTGCCACACCCACATCCATGGCGACCCCGAGAAATTCCCGTTCTTCGCCGGCCGCGTCTACACGCCGGAACCGGCCTCGCCGGAGGAGATGAGCGCGCTGCACAAGGCGCTCCATGTCGAGCGCGTGGTGATCGTGACGCCGAGCGTCTACGGCCCCGACAATTCGTCGACCCTGTTCGGCATCACGGCCCGCGGGCCGACCGCGCGCGGCGTCGCCGTGATCGACGACAAGACCAGCGAGAGCGATCTCGATGCCATGAACAAGGCCGGCTTCCGCGGCATCCGCCTCAACCTCGCGACCGGCGGCGTCAACGATCCCAATGTCGGCCGGCAGCGCTTCTCGGCCGCGATCGAGCGGATGAAGGCGCGCGGCTGGCATGTGCAGCTGTTCACCAGTCTCGCCATGATCTCCGCGATCAAGGACCTCGTCGCCACAGCGCCGGTGCCGGTCGTGTTCGACCATTTCGGCGGCGCCGAAGCCGCACTCGGCACAGGCCAGCCGGGATTTGCCGACCTGCTCGCACTGGTCAAGTCCGGCAAGGCCTATGTCAAGATTTCCGGCGCCTACCGCGCCTCCAAGCTCGCGCCCGATTATGCCGACGCCACGCCGCTGGCGCAGGCGCTGATCGCGGCCAATGCCGAGCGCATCGTCTGGGGCACCGACTGGCCGCACCCGGATTCGGTGACGCCGCAAGGCAGGAAGGTCACCGACGTGACGCCGCTGTATCAGATCGACGACGGTCGCCTCCTCAACCAGCTTCCGGTCTGGGCGCCGGATGCCGCGATCCGCAAGGCGATCCTGGTCGACAACCCGGCACGGCTCTACGGCTTCACCTGATTCCTTCTGAGCTAGCGCTCACGCGGCCGGCGCGAGAAATAGAAGATCAGCACCGGCAGCGTGATCAGGATCACCAGCGGCGCCAGCATCATGCCGGTGACGACGACGATGGCGAGCGGCTTCTGCACCTGCGAGCCGATGCCTTCCGAAATCGCCGCCGGCAACAGGCCGACGCCCGCCACCACGCAGGTCATCAGCACCGGACGCAACTGCAGCTCGCCGGTGCGGATCACCGCGCGCATCCGGTCGTAGCCTTCGTCGATCAGCTGGTTGAACTGCGACAGGATGATGATGCCGTCCATCACGGCGATGCCGAACAGCGCGATAAAGCCGATCGCCGCCGAGACGCTGAACGGAATCCCCGAGATCAGAAGCCCGAGCACGCCGCCGAAGATCGCCATCGGGATCACGCTCATCGCGAGCATGGTGTCGACCATCGAGCCGAAATTGAAGAACAGCAGCACCGCGATCAGCGCGAGGCTGATCGGCACCACGATCGACAGCCGCCTGATCGCATCCTGCAGATTGCCGAATTCGCCGACCCACTCGACACGCGATCCCGGCGGCAGCTGCACCTGCTCGTCGATCTTCTGCTGCGCCTCCCGGATCGCGCTGCCGAGGTCGCGCTCGCGCACCGAGAACTTGATCGGCAGGTAACGTTCCTGCTGTTCGCGGTAGATATAGGCCGCGCCGGAGATCAGGTTGATCGAGGCTACTTCAGAGAGCGGGATCTGCGTGATGCCGCCATTGGCGTTGGCCACCCCGATCCGCAAGTTCTGGATCGCCTCCGCGCTCTTGCGGTATTCCGGCGCAAGGCGGACGATGATCGGGAAGTGCCGGTCGCTGCCGGGCTCATAAAGGTCGCCGGCGCTGTCGCCGCCGACCGCAACCCGGATCGTGGCGTTGATGTCGCCCGGCGACAGGCCATAGCGCGCGGCACGGGCGCGATCGACGTCGATCTGGATGGTCGGCTGGCCGAGCGAGGTGAACACCGCAAGGTCGGTGACGCCCTGCACGGTCGACAACACCGACTTGATCTTGTTGGCGGTGTCGGTCAGCGCCTGCAGATCATTGCCGTAGAGCTTGATCGAGTTCTCGCCCTTCACGCCGGACACCGCTTCCGATACGTTGTCCTGCAGATATTGCGAGAAATTGAATTCGACGCCCGGGAATCTCTCCTGCAACTGCGCCAGCAATTGCGCGGTAAGCACTTCCTTGTCGTGGGTGGTGGGCCATTCGCTGGCCGGCTTCAGCGGCGCGAAGAACTCGGCGTTGAACAGGCCGGCCGCGTCGGTGCCGTCGTCGGGACGGCCATGCTGCGACACCACCGACAGCACCTCGGGACGGCTGCGGATCAGCTTGCGCATCTCGTTGACATAGGCATTGCCTTCCTGCAGCGAGATCGTCGGCGGCAGCGTGGCGCGGATCCACAGATTGCCCTCCTCGAGCTTGGGCAGGAATTCGAGGCCGAGGAAGCGCGCGAAGATGATGGTCATGACCACGAGACCGGCCGCACCGGTCATCACCATCCTGCGGTTGGCGATCGCCCAGTTCAGCACCGGCACGTAGATCCCGTCGAGCTTCTTGACGATCCAGGTCTCGGTCTCGTGGATGTGTGCCGGCAGGATGATCGCGCTCAGCGCCGGCGTCACCGTGAAGGTCGCAAGCAGGCCGCCGGCAAGCGCATAGGCATAGGTGCGCGCCATCGGGCCGAAGATGTTGCCCTCGACACCGGATAGCGTGAACAGCGGCAGGAACGCCGCGATGATGATCGCCGCGGCAAAGAAGATCGAACGCGACACATCGGCCCCCGCCGACAGGATGGCGTGGCTCTTCATCCCCATCACCGTGTCCTCGGAGATGTGGCTTCGCTCGTCTTCCGACAGCGCGGTGGTCTGCGACAGCCGGCGGAAGATCGCCTCCACCATGATCACGGTGGCATCGACGATCAGGCCGAAATCGATCGCGCCGACCGACAGCAGATTGGCGGATTCGCCCCGCAGCACCAGGATGATCACGGCGAAGAACAGCGCGAACGGAATCGTCGCACCGACGATCAGCGCGCTGCGGAGGTCGCCGAGGAAGATCCACTGCAACAGCACGATCAGGAGGATGCCGACCACCATGTTGTGCAGCACGGTGTGGGTGGTGAGCTCGATCAGGTCCTTGCGGTCGTAGATGCGCTCGATCTTCACGCCGGGCGGCAGGATCGAGGAATGGTTGATGTCGTGGACCAGCTGCTCGACGCGGGAGATCGTCGGCGAGCTCTGCTCGCCGCGGCGCATCAGCACGATGCCCTGCACGATGTCGTCGTCATTGTCGAGGCCGGCGATGCCGAGCCGCGGCTTCTCGCCGATCGTGACATGGGCGATGTCGCGCACCAGCACCGGATTGCCGCCGGACTGCGAGACCATGGTGTTGGCGAGGTCGTCGATCGAGCGGATCAGGCCGACGCCGCGCACCACGGCCGATTGCGAGCCGATGTTCACGGTGTTGCCGCCGACATTGATGTTGGCGTTGGAAACCGCCTGCAACACCTGCGGCAGCGTCAGGCCGTTGGCGACCAGCTTGTTGAAGTCGACCTGGATCTCATAGGTCTTGGTCTTGCCGCCCCAGCCGGTGACGTCGATCACGCCGGGCACCGCACGGAAGCGGCGCTGCAGCACCCAGTCCTGCAGCGTCTTGAGGTCGAGCACGCTGTAGTTCGGCGGTCCCTTCAGGCGGTAGCGGAAGATTTCGCCGATCGGGCTCAGCGGAGAGATGCCGGGCAGCACGTTGCCCGGCAGCGGCGCGAGCTGCGACAGGCGGTTGAGCACCTGCTGCAGCGCCTCGTCATAGGTGTAGTCGAAGGAGAACTGCAGCTTGACGTCGGAGAGGCCGTACAGCGAGATGGTACGGATGGTCTTGAGGTTCTTGATGCCGGCGACCTGGGTCTCGATCGGGATCGTGATGTAGCGCTCGATCTCCTCGGCCGAGAGGCCCGGGCTCTGCGTCACGATGTCGACCATCGGCGGGGTTGGATCGGGATAGGCCTCGATGTTGAGCTGCTTGAACGCGAGCAGGCCGCCGATGAAGACGGCCACGAACATGGCCACCATCAAGTAGCGGCGATTGACGGCAAGGGCGACGAGGCGATCCATTCAGATCGGCGCTTTCAACTGGAAGGGACTTTTCTTATTGAGCGTGATCTCCGCGCAAACGCGTTGCGCGTTTGTCGCGAGGGAAAACCGGTTCCCACGTTTCCGGATCATGCGCTTAGGTGCCTGATGCGGCGCGGTCGATGAAGAGGCTTCCCTTCGTCACGATCTGCTCGCCCGGCTTGAGGTTGCCGGCGACCTCGACGAGGTCGCCATTGATGAGGCCGGGCTTGATCTGGCGCAGTTCGATGGTCTTGTCGTCGGGCCTCGCGACCCAGACCCGAACCTGGTCACCCTCGTAGATCAGCGCCTGCTTCGGCACGCCGACCGCCGGATGATCGCCCTTCGAATACAGCGTCACATTGGCGAACATCTCGGGCTTCAGCCGCTTGTCGGCGTTGTCGATGGTGGCGCGGACCAGGAGACGGCGCGAGGTCGCGTCGATCGCTGCGGCGACATAGTTGACCCGGGCGTTCAGCACCTTGCCCGGCAGCGCCATCACGCTAAAGGTGAGGTCCTGCCCGACCGCGACGCTGTCGGCGTCGGATTCGCGGACA
Organism: Bradyrhizobium sp. UFLA01-814; assembly: GCF_046718885.1. NCBI lineage: Bacteria > Pseudomonadati > Pseudomonadota > Alphaproteobacteria > Hyphomicrobiales > Nitrobacteraceae > Bradyrhizobium > Bradyrhizobium sp. UFLA01-814. Next base: position 48,168 of record NZ_JAQOSR010000036.1, read on the forward strand.
AAGGCGATCAGCCAGACCGTCGACAGATCGCCGATCACGTAGACCGGGTCACTGGCGCCGGTCGAGACATACTGGCCCGGACCGGCCTTGCGCTGGACCACGGTGCCGCCGATCGGCGCGAACACCGTCGTCTCCGGATTGAGGCGGCCCTTCTGCCGCAGCGTCGTGATGTCGTCGTCGCTGAAGCCGAGGATGCGCAGCTTGTTCTGCGCCGCTTCCAGAAGCGTCTGCGCCGAACGCGCATCGTTCTGCGCCTGCACGAGCGCCGCCTGCGCCTGCTGATAATCCTTCAGCGGGATTGCCTTGCCCTCGGACAGATCCTTGGCGCGCTTCTCCTGGATCTGGGCCAGGTCGAGCGCCGACTGCGCCTTGTTGAGGCCGGTCATCGCCGCGACGTAATCGTTCTGCGCCTGCACGGTGTCGGCCGCCTCGATCACGAACAGCGGCTGGCCCTTCACCACGGCATCGCCCGGCCGCACCATGAGGCGGGTGACGCGCCCGGTGTAGGGCGAATAGACCGGGGTGGAGCGGTCCTCATCGATGCCGATCTTGCCCTCGGTCACCAGCTCGGAGCGGAAGGTGCGCTCGCTCACGGTCTGGAAGGTCAGGCTGGCCCACTCGGCCGCCGACGGGGCGTAGCGCGCGCCGCCCTTGCGGGACTGGCTCGAGACTTCCGAAGATGTCTGCTTTTCCGTGCCGAAACGCGTGTAGCCATAGGCACCCGCGCAGGCAACCGCCAGCAGCACCGCGGCCACGACCAGGCGCGGGCGGCTAAAGCTCTGCATTCTCTTGGTAAACTCTTTCACCATGCGGTCCGCGGGGTCGATCGTTGCAGCGTCCGGCGGGACAGCCCCAGCGGTGCGCTAATAGTGCTGAATTGGCGTTTCAAACAACCTAAAAATCGCCCTTCGGCGATGCCAGTCGTTAAAGTTTGCATAGCCTGAACGGCAGCTGAATGTCTCATCCGGGAAACTCCGGGGGAGGAAACTCCGGAGGGTGGCTGCCGAGCGGCATGGCCGGACGGGACCAATGGGCCGGGGTCCGCGACAGCACCGCCGCATGGCGGACCGAGCTCAGCATGCCGAAACCGGACGGCAGCCGTTCGATGAAGGGCTGCACCGCATCCGCCTTCAGGTCCTCGGTCGCAAGGCCTCCCTCGAGGCGGCCGAGATTCCACAGCCAGCGCCCGGTCTGCGCCAGCGATACCCGGACGTGCCAGCTGCCGCCCTCGCGGGCCTGGCGGGCCTTCGCCATCATGGCACCGAACGCCATGAAATATCCGGTCGCGTGGTCGAGCATCTGGGCCGGCAATTCCTTCGGCCCATCCGTGCCGGCCGCCTGTCCTTCGGCATGATTGAAGCCGGTCGTGGTCTGCACCAGCGAGTCGAAGCCGCGGCGCCCGGCCCATGGTCCGGCATGGCCGTAGGCCGACAGCGTCACATAGACGATCCCGGGATTGATCCGCGCCGCTTCCTCCGGCGAGAAGCCGAGCCGCGCAATCGCCTGCGGACGATAGCCCTGCGAGAGAATATCGGCCTGCGCCACAAGACCCTGCATCACGCCCCGCCCCTCCTCGCTCCGCAGTTCGAGGAAGCTCGTGAGCTTGCCGCGGCCGGTGTCGATGGTGAGCCAGGGGATCGCCGGCAGATCGGGACCGGAGATCAGCAGCACGTCGGCACCATGCGCCGCAAGCGTGCGGCCGGCGACGGGACCGGCGATCACGCGCGACAGATCGAGCACACGGATGCCGGCCAGCGGCCGACTGCCGGCGGGCCACGGCTTCGGCGCGGCCTCGCCGATCTTCTCGATCGAGATCAGCGGCAGCTTTGCCAGTTCTTTGGCATGCGGCGTCGCCGACCACTCGTCGTGCGAGCGCATCAAGGCGACGACGCCGCCGGCGGCGTAGGCCGCGGTCTCGAACGCCTCGCCGTCCCATTGCAGCAGCGCGGCCTGAACCTCGTCACATTCGGCGTTGCAGCCCAGCACCTTGCAGACGGCATCGCGATGATGGGGGAAATTGGTGTGCAGGCGGACGAAGCGGTTGTCTTTGACACGATAGACGCCGGCGATCTTGTCCCAGGCCGGCGGCGGCGGCTTGTCGTCGACGCGCAAATAGCGCTCGCTGCGGCATTCGACGACGGCATGGCGGATGTCGACCGCGACCTCCTGCTGCTCGCCGCTGCGGGCCTTCCAGATCTCGGCCGCCGCGAGGCCGGCTGCTGCGATCGGCGCCTGCGCCGCGGCTGCGACCCGAAACGACGACGGCAGCTGCGGCTCGCTGCCGGTCAATGCGACCGCATCGAGCGCGGCCGGCGCGCCGCCAGCGCCGGTCCAGACATCGGAAAGGATTTCACGAATGTCCTGCATGCGCATACCCGTTTGCGATTATTCTATGCCCGAGCATGATGACAAAAAGGCGGTGCCCGATCCCAACCGTCATTTCCAGCCCTGCTTATATCTAGCTCTGCCCGACCCACACAGGAGTTGCAATGGCTGCCATCGATCCCCTCACCGCCGGCGGTGTCTTCCTCGCGACCGCAGCGACCGACGCGGTCTATGTCATGTTCACCTCGGCGGTCGTGGCACGCAAGCGCGTGCCGGCGGCGACCTGGAGCAGCGTCTGGTATGTGCTCTCCTCCTATGCGGTGATCAGCTACACCGAAAACTGGCTCTACGTCGCCTTCGCCGCCCTCGGCTCCTGGGTCGGCGCCTACGCATCGATCACCTTCCTGCACCGCCCGCCCGGCGGACCGCCGGTCGGCGCCGCGGTGGAGTAGCATGCAGCGGCTGAGGAAGTCATCCGTCGTCGATGCGACGGTGAGACCCGTCCGACAGCGGCCAGTTGTAAGCTGCGTGTCAGCATTCGCGTGTAGGCTGCACGCTCGCATTCTCGCGACATAAGTCGATGAACTGAGCGGATGGACAATGGCGCGTTCGCGCCGCATCCACCATCCTGCTTGCTGTTTCGAGACGGCCGCTGCGCGGCCTCCTCAGCATGACGGTGACGGACACGGGCTGACGATCTGCTCAACCGTCGTTCTGGCCTAGTGCGCAATGCGCACGGTGGGCCAGGACGACGGCGGTGGATGGTCCTCGATTCATGGTGACAAACACACGGGTGTCATCACCTGCGGGCGATCCAGTATTCCAGAGACGGTCGTGCTTGAGCCGAGAGGGCGCGTCCTCCGCTGTCGTCCCTGCCTAGTGCGCAATTGCGCACGGGAGCAGGGACCCATACTCCGTGGCGGTTGTTGTGGAGGGGGCTCGTCGTTGCAGCACGGCTCAACAATGACCATCGGTGGTTATGGGTCCCTGCTTTCGCAGGGACGACACCGAATGTGTGGCGGCTTCTGAGTCAAACTTCCGCGTTCTCGCGACATGTTTTGTCCGAGCTTTGCTCTTCGTTCCGCCCTCTCTCTTGAAGAGGGCGCAGGGAAAGCCGGGTGCCGATCGCACCCATGGGCCCCGTGCAAAAAGTAGAAAGCACGGGGGTAGGACCACAGGTGTAACCGGAGCAATCCGGCTTTCCCTGCGCGATGGCTTACAGCTTATACGTGCTCTCCCCGGCGAGACTGGGCTTTTTTGTCACCGCCCTCGCAAAACGCTTGCCGCTTTGCGAGAGGACACCTGCCGCTAGGGCGTCAGGCCTGCACGATTTCGCCGTCCGCCTCATGCGCACTCGTCAGTCGCGCAATCGGCGTCCACCGCATCTCGACCGCGTTCGTGACGACCGCGAAGCGCCCCTCGATCGGGCGAGACGGGCATATTGAACATCTGAGTTGGGTCTGCCGTCAAGTTAAATTCCGAAAAGCCGAATAAAATATTCGAGGATTGACGGCATAGGATGGGATTGTTTCGTTTCGATCGCGATAACGTGGATAGAGGATACCGTCATCCTGAGGTGCGCGCGCTTGCGCGCCTCGAAGGATGCACGGCTCCGCTGGCAGTCGCGCGGAGAAAGCCGGGCCGTCGCCCTTCGAGACGGCCGCTTCGCGGCCTCCTCAGGGTGACGGTGAAAGAGTTGCGCCGCGAGCCTCAATGGAAATCGCGGGACGGCGGCAGGATGCGGACGTTGCGCGGGTGGCGGATCTTTTGCGGCGAGTTGTCGCCGTGATCGCGGCGGTCGTCGTTGAGCGGCTCGATCAGCGCGGGGCCCGCGGGCACGGGATGCTTGCGGCTCAAGGATTCATTGGCGAGGCCGATCAGATCGTGGGAGCGATCGGTCATGCGCTGCGCCACCAGATGTGTCACGCCCTCGGGACTGCTCTGGATATAGCCCTCGACCAGGATCAGGCGCGCGCCCATCACCTCCTTGCGGTACTGCTCCATCACCTTCGGCCACACCACGATGTTGGCGATGCCGGTCTCGTCCTCCAGCGTCATGAACACGACGCCCTTGGCGCTGCCCGGCCGCTGCCGCACCAGCACGACGCCGGCACAGCGGACGCGGCGGCGGTCGTTGCTCTGGTTGATGGTGTGACAGGCGACGACGCGCTCCTTCGTGAAGGTGTCGCGCAAAAACTCCATCGGATGGCCCTTCAGCGACAGGCGAATGGTCTGATAGTCGGCGACCACCTGCTCCGGACGTGGCATCTCCGGCAGCGGCTTGGCGCCCTCATCCGGCTGCTCGCGCGCGGTGGCGGTCTCGAACAGCGGTAGCGGCACGTCGTCGGGCAACCGCCGCACCGCCCACAGCGCCTCGCGGCGGTCGAGCCCGAGCGAGCGGAACGCGTCGGCGTCGGCGAGCAGGATCAGCGCGCGCTTGGGCAAGCCGGTGTCGCGGGCGAAGTCTTCCAGCGAGGTGAACGGCCGGCGGTTGCGCGCGGCGACGATGCGGTCGGCCCAGTCCTGCTCTTGCTTCGCCTCTCCCGCTTGCGGGGGAGACCGCAGCGCAGATGCGCTGCGGGCGGGGGCTCTCTCCTCAGTGGGACTCGTGGAGATACCCACACCCCGACCTCGAGAGCGAGCTTCGCTCGCCTCGGACCCCGCAAGCGGGAGAGGGAACGCAGTCCCTCTGTGGCTGGCCTGCATTCGTTTCAGCCGCTCCTCGTCCTCATCCAGCCAGTGAAATCCGTCGATCTGGCGGAAGCCGAGCCGCACCGCGCAGTATTTCCCGTCGCGCTCCTCCAGCGTATTCTGCGCAAAGCTATGGGAGACATCGACCTCGCGCACCGTGACGCCGTTCTTGCGGGCGTCACCGACGATCTGGGCCGGGGCATAGAAGCCCATCGGCTGCGAGTTGAGCAGACCGCAGCAGAATGCATCGGGATGATGGTGCTTCAGCCAGGAGGAGATGTAGACGAGCTGGGCGAAACTCGCGGCATGGCTTTCCGGGAAGCCGTAAGAGCCGAAGCCCTTGATCTGGTCGAAGCAGCTGCGGGCGAAGTCCGGATTGTAGCCGCGCGCCACCATGTTGCCGACCAGCTTCTCCTCGTAGCTGCCGATGGTGCCGAGATTGCGGAAGGTCGCCATCGAGCGGCGCAGGCCGTTGGCTTCCTCGGAGGTGAACTTTGCCGCCTCGATCGCGATCCGCATCGCCTGCTCCTGAAACAGCGGCACGCCGAGCGTCTTGTGCAGCACGTTGTAGAGTTCGTCCTTGTCGCCCTGGTCGGGCGCCGGCGATGGATAAGTCACCCGCTCCTGCTTGTTACGCCGGCGCAGATAAGGATGCACCATGTCGCCCTGGATCGGACCGGGACGCACGATCGCGACCTCGATGACGAGATCGTAGAAGGTGCGCGGCTTCAGCCGCGGCAGCATATTCATTTGCGCCCGGCTCTCGACCTGGAACACGCCGAGCGACTCGCCGCGACACAGCATGTCGTAAACTTCTTCTTCGTCCTGCGGGACGGTGGCGAGCTCCCGGCGCTCGCCCTTGTGGTCGGCGATCAGGTCGAAGCATTTGCGGATGCAGGTCAGCATGCCCAGCGCCAGCACGTCGACCTTCATCATGCTAAGGGCGTCGACGTCGTCCTTGTCCCATTCGATGAAGGTGCGGTCGTCCATCGCGGCGTTGCCGATCGGCACATAGGTGTCGAGCCGGTCCTGGGTCAGCACGTAGCCGCCGACATGCTGCGAGAGATGGCGCGGAAACTCGATCAGCTCGGTGGCGAGCTCGACTGCGAGGTTGATCATCGCATTTTTGGGATCGAGCCCGGCCTGGCGCACCTGCATGTCGTTGAGGCCCTTGCCCCAGCTGCCCCACACGGTGTCGGCGAGCGCCGCGGTGACGTCCTCGGTCAACCCGAGCGCCTTGCCGACATCACGGATCGCGCTGCGCGGGCGATAATGGATCACGGTGGCGATGATCGCGGCACGGTGGCGGCCGTAGCGGCTGTAGACATATTGCATCACCTCCTCGCGCCGCGAATGCTCGAAATCGACGTCGATGTCGGGCGGCTCCAGCCGCTCCTTGGAGATGAAGCGCTCGAACAACAGATCGACCTTGGTCGGATCGACCGAGGTGACGCCGAGCACGAAGCAGACCGCGGAATTCGCCGCCGAACCGCGCCCCTGGCACAGGATGTTCTGGCTACGCGCATAGTGCACGATGTCGTGCACGGTGAGGAAGTAATGCGCGTATTTCAGCTCGGCGATCAGCGCGAGCTCCTTGTTCAGGGTGGTGCGAAGCTTTTCGTCGATCTCGCCGCCGAAATATTTGTCGACACCTGCCCAGGTCAGATCTTCCAGATGCTGCTGCGCGGTCTTGCCCGGCGGCACCGGCTCGTCGGGATACTGATATTTGAGCTGGTCGAGCGAGAAAGAGATGCGCGCGGCAAAGCGCATGGTTTCCGCGATCGCGTCCGGCAGATCGCGGAACAGCCTGATCATTTCATGCGCCGGCTTGAGATGCCGCTCGGCATTGGCCTCGAGCCTGCGGCCGACCGCCTCGATCGTGGTCTTTTCGCGGATGCAGGTCAGCACGTCCTGCAGCGGGCGGCGCGCCGGATGGTGATAGAGCACCTCATTGGTGGCGAGCAGCGGCACACCGGCATCAGTGGCGAGGCCATGCAGCCGCGCAAGGCGGCGCCTGTCGTCGCCGCGATAGAGCAGGCTTGCGGCGAGCCAGACGCCGTCGGCGGCGCTTGCCTTCAGTTGCGCAAGGATATCGAGCGCAACAGGCGCCTCGAAGCGATGCGGCAGCGCCAGCACCAGAAGCTGGCCTTCGGCGAAGTCGATGAGATCGGACAGGGTAAGCCGGCAGTCGCCCTTCTCGATGCGCTCGATGCCACCGCCGCGCTTGCCGCGGGTCAAGAGCTGGCACAGCCGTCCATAGGCGGCGCGATCGCGCGGATAGACCAGGATGTCGGGCGTAGAGTCGATGAAGACGATGCGGGCGCCGATCAAAAGCTTTGGCGGATGGGCGACCTTCTCGCTGTCGAGCTCCTTCCAGGCGCGCACCACGCCGGCCAGCGTGTTGTGATCGGCGAGCCCGATCACGGGAATCCCGAGTTCGCTCGCCTGATGAACATAGGCGCGCGGATCGGAACCGCCGCGCAGGAAGGAGAAATTGCTGGTGATGCCGATCTCGGCATATTCGGGTGGAGGTGTGCTCATGCGAACAGCCCGTGCACATACCAGCTGGCCGGGACGGGCTTGCCTTCCTCGTCGCGCAGCTCGCTCTCGTAGAGGCCGTCGCGAAAGATCCAGAAGCGCTGGCCCTCAGCGTCCTCGACGCGGAAGTAATCGCGCGTCAGCGACGCGCCGTCCTGCTGCCACCATTCCATCGCGATGCGCTCGGGGCCCTCGACCCGCACCACGTCATGCTGCGCGCGTCGCCAGGTGAATTGATGCGGCGGACCGTCGGGCACGGTCGCGAACGGCACCTTGATCGGTTCGGGCCGCTCGAACAGCCTGAGCGGACGCAGCGGCGGTTCGCCGGCGACCCGTTCCGGCCAGGCGGCGGCGCTGGCCGCGGCCAGATGATGCTGCGCCGGCAGTGCCAGCGCCGATCGTTCGGGGATGTGGCTCTCCAGCGGCAGATGCACGACGACGCGTTTTCCGCCGATGCGGGCGGCGATGCGGTCGATCAGCGCCGAGAGCTCGTCATTGTCGTGCACTGACGCGTCGAGATCGCGCTGCTGCTGCACCACGATCTCGGTACGCCCTGCGGCGAGGCGAATGAGATCGAAGCCGAAGCCGGGATCGAGCGGATCGTTCAGCGCATCGAGCCGCTCGCGGAACAGGCGGTCGATCATCTCGGGCCGCGTCACCGGACGCCCGGTCTCGACCATGATCGCGCGCACCGCGCCGTCGGTGCGGAAGAAGCTCGCTTCCAGCTGCCGCGCGCCCTTGCCCTGCTTGTCCATCGCCGCAACCAGCATCTTGGCGAGGCTCGAGAGCGTCAGCGCGATCACGGTGTCGGTCGCGACCGGCTCGGGGAAACGCTTCTCGACGATGTAGTCGGGCAGCGGCTTGCGCGGGCTGATCGGGGCATCGCCCTGCCCGAGCGCGTGGCTGAGCAAGGTGGTGAAAGCCGCACCGAACCGCGCCGAGATTTCATGCGGCGCGCGGGAGGCGACATCGCCGATGGTCTTCAAGCCGGCACGGCGCAGGCCGGTGGTGACAGCGGCATCGGCACCGAGCGCCGACACCGGCAGCGGGCCGACCGCCGCCGCCTCCTCGCCATCGGCGACAATCTTGCCCGAGGCGGTGCGCGTCAGCGTACGCGCCGCGATCGAGGTGCCGGCAATCGCCGCGCTGACGGCAAAGCCGCGCCGGCTCAGCGCCCCCGTCACGGTCTGCAGCAGCGCGCGCTCGCCGCCGAACAGATGCGCGCAGCCGGTGATGTCGAGAAACAGACCGTAAGGCAGATCGAGCGCGACCAGCGGCGTGAAGCGGTCGCACCAGTCGGCGATGTCGTTCAGCGTCTTCAGGTCGGCGGCGGGATCGGCATCATAGACCGTGAGCTCCGGACAGATCGCCCGCGCATTGGCGAGCGGCAGCCCGATCGACAGCCCGGCGCGCACCGCGGCCTCGTCGATCGCGTGCAGCAGGATGGCGTTGTGGTCTTTTGCGACGACAACGCTGGGGAGTTCTTGCACCGTTGTCGTTTGTAAAAAAAGTCGGTGGTCTTTCTTCGCCTCTCCCGCTTGCGGGGGTCGAGACGAGCGAAGCTCGCTCTTAGGCCGGATCGCATCGTGAGATGCGATCCGGGTGGGGGCTCTCTCCTCAGCGGGACTCGTGGCGAGACCCCCACCCCTGTCTCTTATACACATCTGACGCTGCCGACGACCATGGTATAGTGTAGAT
>NZ_JAQOSR010000370.1:0-1095 GCF_046718885.1 Bradyrhizobium sp. UFLA01-814
CAGGAATTGCAGGCCCCAGCCGGTGCGTTCCTTCTGGTAATTCGCAAGGAAGGTGATCGTGGTGTCCTCGTTCGGCTTCACGGTGACGGCGGGCGCGATGAAGACGCGATTGTCCTTGGTGTAGTCGACCTGGGTCTCACCATCGCGCGCGACGCCGGTCAGGCGCCACAGCACCGTCCCTTCCTTGTTGGCGCGGCCGCCGATATCGAACTCGCCCTGATAGCGGTTGAAGCTGCCGCCCGACAGCGACACTTCCCCGAACTCGCGCGCGGTCGGCAGCTTGCTGACATAGTTGAGGATGCCGCCGGTGCCGCTGCCGCCGAACATCGCCGAGGACGGCCCCTTCAGGACCTCGAGGCGCTCGGCCCCGTACGGATCGAGCCCGAGGAAGTGCACATAGTTGCTGCTCGGCAGCCGCAGGCCGTCGAGATAGAGGCCCGGCATCGTCATGTCGAAGCCGCGGATCTGCAAGCCGCCGAAGCGGGTGTCCGAGCCGCCATTCACGTCACCGCTGACGCCTGCGGTGTAGCGCAATGCCGCGCCCACCGATTCCGCACCCTGGTTCCTGATCTGCTCCGTGGTGACGACCGAGATCGATTGCGGGATTTCGATCAGCGGCGTGTCGGTCTTGGTCGCCGTGCCCGAACGCGTGGCAACGAACCCGACCACCGGACCGCCGGCTCGCTCTCCGGCGCCGGCACCGGATCGTGCCGCCGCTGGCGGTGTCGCCTGCTGGGATCGAGCCGCGCGGTTGGCGCGGCTCGTGCGTGCCGTCACCGGACGACGAACCGGTTTTGCATTCGGAGTGATCGCGCGCTGCTGAGGCGCGTCCACGCTCACCGGCGGTAGTTCCGATTGCGCGTCGGCGCGTTCGATCGTGACTCCTGCGGCAAGGACGGCGGCGGTGCATAGACCGATCGTTCGCAGCGCTGGATGTTGACGGGTGGAATGCGAAGCAAGTCGATCGATCACGCGAAGGCGCCCCTGATATCAGCCTGGATGGATTTGTGATCCGGCTCTACAGCGCGGGGCTCGCGAGTACAGACCTTGGCAGTTGGAATAGATCGAGACTGCGCGCGCGATCAGTATGCGAAC
>NZ_JAQOSR010000371.1:0-1054 GCF_046718885.1 Bradyrhizobium sp. UFLA01-814
ATCCTAAGTCTCGTGGGCTCGGAGATGTGTATAAGAGACAGTGCCAGTGTGATCTTCGCAATTTTCATTTGAACGTTTCCCTTGCTAGCGAGCTGGTGCAACTCGCCTCGAAGATCGACATTCCCAAATGCCGCTTTCGCGCGCGGCCATTTGCGAAACGCAATCACTTCATCCCCTCCAGCATCCTCCGCACGTCCCCCAACAACGCCCGGATCTGCCGCCGCTCGGCGATCGCATCCCTGGTGAATCGGCCGTGCTTGCGCGCATTCCGGTTTGCCCGTGGCGCGCCGGATCCCTTGGCGCCGCCGTGCATGCGGCAGCGCGTCTTGCCGCGCACCGTCGGCGCGCGGCACGAACTGCCGCAGCGGGTCCTGGCGCCGCAGCGCGGGCTCGCCAGCATCGGGCCGGTCGTTTGGATGTGGTCGCTCATGCCCGTGCGTCCTGCCCGGCATCGGCGGGATTCCGCCGTCGCCTCGCGCCCGCAGCCTTCGGCGCATTCCGCGCCGCGGATGCCGGGCTGTTGTCGGACATGATCACGCTCGCGTGCTGCGTGACGTTGCCGACGATGGCGTTGCCGCCGTCCTCGACCTTGACGTTCTGCACGGTGATGGCGGGCTCGCCATGGCTGCGGTGGCGGTTGAGCGCGTCGATCTGGGCGGGAAAGGTGCGGGCGAGCCGGCCCAATGCGCGCGCGGCGCTGTCGTGCTGGGCGAGGTCCTTGGCGTGCGCGAGGTGATGGGCGCAGCGCATCGCCATCACATGAACCGACACCATCTGCGCCACCAGCATGGCCTCGACGGAATCCCGCGGACCGATGCTTCTCACCATCGCGATCATGAAGGCGAGGTTGACCTCGCAGGGTTTGCCGCCGCTCACGCTGGCCTTGATCAATTGCCGCAGGATGCCATCCATCGCGTCGCGATCGGCGACCCCCAGTGCGTTCGCCATTAGCTGTGCGCCGAGCTCGGGATCAGGATGGTCGATGGCAAAGCCGTGCGAGGAGAACTTGATCCGCGGGGGTGTGGGGGCCTGCTGTCTCTTATACACATCTCCG
>NZ_JAQOSR010000372.1:0-1048 GCF_046718885.1 Bradyrhizobium sp. UFLA01-814
CCTTGGCGCCGCCCCGCTCGTATACGCCTCCATCTACATGAACGTAGCGCACGGCGGTATCGCGAGTCACGGGAGAGGGGAAGGTCGTCAGTTCGCCGCGATAGTATTTGACGTTCGAGAACGCGATCAGGCTCTCGTGGCGACTGCGATAGTGCCACGACAGCCGCATGCTCGGGACGTTCGACGCCAGACACTCGTCAAGTATGCTCTGCTGGCTCTGGACGATCGAGCCGTCGTCGTCTTCATCGTCCACGCCACGCTGTCCCACGTTTGTGGGAGGCAGCTGTTCTGGATCACCAACGATCACGACCTGGCTGCCGCGTGCAATCGCTCCGATCGCGTCCCATACCGGGATCTGGGAGGCCTCGTCGAAGATTACCACGTCGAAAGGCTTGGCTTCCGCGGGCAGATATTGTGCGATGGAAAGTGGGCTCATCATCACGCACGGGGCGAGTTGGGTCAGCACGGTTGGGATGCGGCCGAACAGCTGCCGAAGCGGCATTTGTCGGGCCTTCTTGCTGATCTCGCGCGCAAGCGTGCCCCATTCCGGATCTTTGCCGAAGTTGGTCTGGTTTGGTATTGCCGTTCCGATGCGGGCCTTCACGATATCTCTCGCGAGCTCCGCAACCTTCCGGTCGGCGGCAACAAACGCCTCGATCGTGGCCTCGTGTTTCTGCACGAGAAAACTACTGAGAATCTCGTCCTCATTCACAATGGTTTCCGCAACCCAGCGCGCATAAGCGTAATCGAAAACGTTAGTCAGGGCAGCGCCATCCACGGCTCCGCTTTCGACGGCATCGATAAGAGGTGAAAGTCCAGCCGTCCGCGCCCCGCGAACGGCCGAACGCCAGGTTGCCCATTGCGGGGCCTTGACGACATTGGCCTTCCAGTTCGCGGTTCGCTGGAGGAGGTTCTCAATCCAGTCGGTTTCGATCTTGACGATGTCGTCTGGATCATCGAGGCCGATACATACACCTAGCTCTTTGGCCGTCCGGTGCATCATCGGAAATGCTCTGTACATCGTTTCGAATGCATGGCGGACCTGCCC
>NZ_JAQOSR010000373.1:0-939 GCF_046718885.1 Bradyrhizobium sp. UFLA01-814
TCTCGACCCGCTCCGTCGACGATCTGGTGCAGGCGATGGGCATGAGCGGCATCTCCAAGAGCCAGGTCTCGCGGCTATGCGCGGAGATCGATGACAAGGTGAAGGCGTTCCTCGCTCGCCCGATCGAGGGCGATTGGCCCTATCTGTGGATCGACGCCACCTATGTGAAGGTGCGCCAGCAGGGGCGCATCGTGTCGGTCGCGGTGATCGTCGCGGTCGGCGTCAACAGCGATGGCCGGCGCGAAGTTCTCGGCATGGACATTGGTCCCTCAGAGGCCGAGACATTCTGGACGGCGTTCCTGCGCAAGCTCGCCCGCCGCGGCCTGCGCGGCGTCAAGCTGGTCGTCTCCGACGCCCATGAGGGCATCAAGGCGACCGTCGCCAAGGTGCTCAACGCCAGTTGGCAGCGTTGCCGCGTGCACTTCATGCGCAACGCGCTGGCCCATGCCGGCAAAAGCGGACGGCGTGTCGTCTCCGCCTTCATCGCCACTGCGTTTGCCCAGGACGATGCCGAGGCCGCACGAGCGCAATGGCGGAAGGTCGCCGATCAGCTCCGCCCCAAGCTACCCAAGCTCGCCGGCTTCCTCGACGAGGCCGAGACCGATGTGCTGGCCTACATGACGTTCTCGCCGCAGCACCGCACCAAGCTGCACTCGACCAACCCGATCGAGCGCCTCAACGGCGAGATCAAGCGCCGGACCGAGGTCGTTGGCATCTTCCCCAATGAGGACGCCATCGTCCGCCTCATCGGTGCGATCCTGCTCGAACAGAATGATGAATGGGCCGTCCAGCGCGCCCGTTACATGACGCTGGAAACCATCGCGCCGTTGAGCGATGATCCAACCGTCAGCCTCCCGGCTATCGCCAGCTGACCAGTCCGGCTCTTGCCGGCGAACGCGGTGTCCCACCGCCAGTTACACCAAGCTCGGGGACACGATC
>NZ_JAQOSR010000374.1:0-938 GCF_046718885.1 Bradyrhizobium sp. UFLA01-814
CTGCCGTAGCTGCCGGCGGTGAAGTTGTTGGAGAAGTCCGCCGTCACGGTGTCGAGCCCGGTCGGCGCCGTGCCGCCGGCAGTATCCGTTCCTGTGGGACGGGTCTCGTCCAGCACGAGCGTGTCGGTCGGACCGGTCACCGTGCCCGCGGTCGGGCCGCTGTCCTGGATCGTGAACACGCCGGTGCCGAGGTTGAGCGGCGTCGTCACGCTATCACCATCGGCGTCCGTGATGGTCTGCACCACCTGCAGCAACTCAGGGCGCGTCAGCGTCAGCGTCGCAGAATCGTCCGGGTTGGTCGGATCGGAGTGCCAGATGTTGTTGACCTGGGTGAACGTCACGATCCCGGTCGTCTCGTTGATCGTGATCGTGAAGTAGGTCGTGCCGTTCGCCGAGCCGGTGATCGTGTCACCGACCTGGTTGAGCACGATCTGCGTACCTTGGCCGATACCGTCGCCGTCACCGGCGGTCTTGTCGGTCGGATCGAGAGCGTACAGACCGGAGGCGACGTTCGCACCTGTCAGCTTCAGCGTGTAGGTCGTCGATCCAGCACCATCGCTGCCGTAGCTGCCGGCAGTGAAGTTGTTGGAGAAGTCCGCCGTCACGGTGTCGAGCCCGGTCGGAGCTGTGCCGCCTGCGGTGTCGCTGCCAACAGGACGGGTCTCGTCCAGCACGAGCGTGTCGGTCGGGCCAGTCACCGTGCCCGCGGTCGGGCCGCTGTCCTGGATCGTGAACACGCCGGTGCCGACGTTGATCGGCGTCGCAACGCTGTCGCCGTCCGCATCGGTGATGGTCTGCACCACCTGAAGCAGGTTCGCGGCCGACAGGGTCAGCGTCGCAGAATCGTCCGGGTTGGTCGGATCGGAGTGCCAGATGTTGTTGACCTGCGTGAAGGTCACGATCCCGGTCGTCTCATTGATCGTGATCGTGAAGTAGGT
>NZ_JAQOSR010000375.1:0-927 GCF_046718885.1 Bradyrhizobium sp. UFLA01-814
GGTGAAGAGACCCAGTCCGTCGGTCTTCGTTGTCGTCGAGAACCTCGGATCGATCAGGCTGAGGCGCGAGCTCTTCAGGTCCGCCCAATCACCCTGTCCTTCCAGGCCGAAGACAAACTGGCCTGCCTGCCAGCGATAGCCGAGCTGTCCGCCGAAAACGCCACCCGAGCGCGAGCTGCACCCGTCGGCCACGACACCTCCGAGGGCGGGGAGGAAATCCCAGCAGGTCCGGCTCTCACCCCAACCGCCATTCGCACCGATATAGAAGCCGGTCCAGTTGTAGACCGGCGGAGGAACCGGCACAGGCGCCGCCTTGACGGCCATGTCAGCCGACAACGCCGGCGTGGCCATGCCGACAATCGCGGCAACAGAAAGCAAAAATCTCTTCATGGAATGATCTCCGGGTCTCTTCGCGTTAATCGAGAAAAGCAGTCCTTGCGCTCGCCCAATCGGGACGGTGGTCGAAGCCTAGATGTGAGTCACGAATAAGGGCGTGCCAAAATGGCAACACTCAAGGGCAAACGAACACCGTGCGCGGACTCTGCTTTCAACATTCGGTGCAGCACGAAGCTCGTTCTGTCGAAGAGGAAGCGCCGGAGCCGGCTCACTGTTCGACGAGCCAATCGGCCATGTTCTGCGAGGGGATCAATTGCCTGGGGAGGTGCGGATTGATGGTGCCGGCGAACACGACCAGCCCTTCGTCCAGTTTTGACCGTGCGAACGCCTTGGCTTCCGATTCGCTGGCAAATGTCCTAGTCTCGCGAGGGCTGCGCGCCCTTCGAGCCAACAGACCACGTCGGCGAATTTCATAAGTGACATACCAGATGGCCGACACCGCGACACCGGGCGAGAGCGAACACCCCTAGCGACACACCATCTGGCCATTGGCCGCGCCTTGACCTTGGTCAAGGGCCCGGACCGTAATAA
>NZ_JAQOSR010000376.1:0-922 GCF_046718885.1 Bradyrhizobium sp. UFLA01-814
GTTGATGCTCTTGGGCATAACGAAGCCTCGTTCAGGCTAAGAAAGCGCTCAGCGGGGACCCACGCTTGCGCCTACCCCTCCCGTAGCTCTCCGTTGCGAGCACAGTGACAATTCTGAATGGAACTGGAGACCGCCGCTTTTGGCTATCATTGCGCGTGCGCTTGTATTCAACTGCGGGTCGCTGGCAGCGACCTTTGGCTATCCGCGACATGCGCCGTTTTAGTACCGGCGAGCGGCGGTCTCATGTTTCTTTCTAAAACCTGGCAGGCGCTTTCGTTCCGTTGATCTCTGATCGCAAGCGATGTTCCATTCAGACGAGGAACTCTGGGTGCGGCATCGACGGTTAGACCGCCGGGCCGAATTGACACACGAACAGCACTCGGAACATTTCTGAGAGTGCCGAGTTAGTTATGGGGCGAAGGGACGGATCATCGCCATGAGGACCAAATTTCTCGCTGCGATTGTACTAGCGGTTCTCGTCGCTGGTGCGGGGCTGACAGCCAATTTTGTCGGCTCGCCGCCTTCCGAAAAGCAGTCCATGCCGAGTGCCGTGCAAGCAGCGGACCGATTAGCTGCGTCCATGGATACGTTTTTGCTTCGGTCCGGTGGCTAGCAGCGGGTGCAACTCAAACGTATAGGCGGCGGGGTTCGGTCTCCCACGCGCTTTCGCGAAATCCCTCATGGCTCGACCGGCCATGGCTCGACCGGCGCCGCCAACTGCACAGTGAAGCGACCGTGCGCCCGGATCGATCGACGGTCATCGGCTTGCAGGCTCCGCGCTGCTGAGCGCAACGATGACAGTCCCGATTGGCGCGATCTTTGCGAGATCTTCCAGTGTCAAGGCTGCTACCCCCGTCTATGCTGCCACTGAGCGCAGCGGGGGTACCGCGCCTTAAGGCTCGCCAGCGGCCCTGGCAAGACC
>NZ_JAQOSR010000377.1:0-915 GCF_046718885.1 Bradyrhizobium sp. UFLA01-814
CCAATACGATACGCGGCCACGCGGCGGAGTATGGCCTGATCGCACCCAAGGGACTGGATGCGATCGAACCACTGCTGGCGCGGATTGCGCAGGACGAGACGCTTCCCGTTCTGGCGCGCGAGCTATTTGTGGTGCTGGGCCGGGAGCGCGTCAGGCTCGAGGGTGAGTTGGAGGCGGTTGAGGCCAAGCTGATGGCCTGGCACCGCGCCGATGCCACGGGCCGGCGTTTGGCTCAGATCCCCTCGGTCGGTCCGATCGTTGCAACCGCGCTGGTGATGAAGACACCTGATCCGCGCATGTTCCGTTCTGGTCGTCATTTTGCGGCCTGGCTGGGATTGACACCCAAGGACCACTCCACCGCTGGCAAGACCAGGCTCGGCAAGATCACGCGGGCTGGCGATGAGAACTTGCGCCGTCTGCTGGTGGTCGGGGCCACAGCGGTGATCCAGCAGGCCAGGCGGGGACGCGGTCATCACTCGCGCTGGCTGCTGGCCCTGATCAAGCGCAAGCCGCCGAAGCTTGCGGCCGTGGCGCTCGCCAACAAAGTGGCCCGCATCGCCTGGAAGCTGATGGCGACGGGCGAGAGTTACGATGCGGCACCGATCAATCCCATGACAGCCGTCGCCGCCTAACAAATTGGGCAGCTGGCGGGCTCGCTCGTTAGCCGCCCTGGAGCTGCAAGAGCAGATGGAGCGATCGATCGAGCAACGATGCGAGACAGTCCGCAGGACCCATCGGCCGTCAACAGGCCGCGTGGTTGTTTGGAACTCGCATCGCGCAAACCATCTTGGCCAGCGATCCATTCGATCGCACCCAACAGGCCGGACATATGGATGCAAGCGATCCGATCTCACCAAACAGCTCTTGTGCCACGGGGGCCGTCCACATATGGGTCCTGGCTTTCGCCAGGACGAC
>NZ_JAQOSR010000378.1:0-842 GCF_046718885.1 Bradyrhizobium sp. UFLA01-814
TCGGCCGGTCAAACGCACGACCAGGGACTCGACATGCAAGACCAACCACGCTCTGCTCTCGCCAACGATGCCGTTCCACGCGCTGATTCCTCACTTTCTGGAACGCTGCACGCACAGGTCTGCTCCAGCAGCGAGGTCTCTTTCCTGATGGAAGCGCATGACGGCCTCTCCGCCGCGATCGCCGAGCGCGCTGGCTTCAAAGGTCTCTGGGCGTCGGGCCTGTCAATTGCCAGCTCTCTGGGCTACCGCGATGCCAACGAAGCGTCGTGGAGTCAACTCGTCGACGCAGTCGAGCGGATCGTGGACGCGACCCAGCTTCCGGTGCTTGTTGACGGCGATGGCGGCTTTGGGAATTTCAACAATGCTCGTCTGCTGGCACGCAAACTCCGCCAACGTGGTGCCGCAGGCGTCGCACTGGAGGACAGCTGCTTTCCGAAGATGAACTCGCTTGTTGGCGAGCGACATCCCCTCGCCGATACCGACGAATTCGCTGGCCGTCTGCGGGCAGTAAAGGACACAGTCGCAGAAGACTTGGTCCTCGTGGCCCGGATCGAGGCTTTGATCGCCGGCCATGGAATGGATGACGCGATTTCGCGCGCTCATGCTTACGCAGACGCAGGTGCCGACGCGATCCTCATTCATTCGCGTAAGAGCACCGCGGACGAGATCTTTGCGTTCGTGCGCGCCTGGCAGAACAGGTTGCCCGTCGTGATCGTTCCAACGACATACCATCGAACACCGGTCTCGGCGTATCGTAAGGCCCGTGTCTCCACAGTGATCTGGGCCAACCATGCTATGCGAGCTGCAATAGCAGCGATGCGACAGGTCTGCCATCGTATCCT
>NZ_JAQOSR010000379.1:0-783 GCF_046718885.1 Bradyrhizobium sp. UFLA01-814
GACCAACGCAACGACAAGCTCGCCGATTCCTCGACCGGGCTCATTCCTTTCGACGATTGGGCCCGCTCACGTCCGGTTCAGCGGCGCTTCCTCTCGCTCTTCCCGACCTTCGTTGAGCCCACGCTCAACCAACAAGCGAAGCTAAAGCTCTCGGTCTACCAGGCGGAGGCGCGGTTTCGACTTCCAAGATCGGCAGCGGCAATGGATCTGTCGCGGTATGCGAGTGTCGCGTTCCTCGAGCAGATCGATCCGGCAGTCAAGCACCGGCCGATCACGGCGGGCGATGCTGTTCCCAACAAGGACGCGGGCGCCGCGCACAACCGTCCGCCGAATCGCCGCTGGTGCGAGGACGCGAAGGCGATCTGCGTGCAGTCCCGCTACATGTTCGAAGGGAAAATTCCGTCGGGCATTCAGCTTGCCAACAAGCTGCGCGAGGAGAGCAAAAAGCCCATTCCGGATTTCATCGAGTTCCAGAGTGAGATCATGTTGGTCACGCAGCCGCTCCTTGCCGAGCTGCCGAGCCTGACAGGGCTCGATTCCACAGTCACCAGCGCGCTCGAGCAGAACATCTTTTGGGTCAACCAGGTCATCCAGTTCGGCAAGCTGCTCGCGGTTCTGCAACAGCATCCGACCGAGCGGGAAGCCGCCATCGCAACGGTCTATATCCTGATTGCGGTCAGGAACGACGTGCTGAACAAGCAAAGGGAATACAGCAATACACCCATTCTGCGGAACCTCGTGCCCGCGCAACTGCTGATGGGCAAGAGCTCCTTCAACAGCGGC
>NZ_JAQOSR010000037.1:0-56528 GCF_046718885.1 Bradyrhizobium sp. UFLA01-814
ATGGAGATGACCAGCACTCCGTGCGATTCCGGCCGTGCTCCTTGGCCTGGTAGAGCGCCGCATCGGCGGCCTTCATCAGGGCATCAATCCCGGGCATGCTTGTGAGGGCCTCGGCAACGCCGATGCTCACCGTGAGTGACACCGGCCGATCATCCGCGCCCACCGTCAACGCTTCCGCCCTCTTGCGGATGCGCTCGGCGACGGTTCGGGCGCGCGACAAAGTGGTCTCCGGCAGCAGGACCGCGAACTCCTCGCCTCCGACGCGGCCGACGACGTCGGACTTGCGCTTGCCCCGAATGCATATCCCGGCGACAGCCTTGATGGCTTCGTCGCCGACCGCATGTCCGAAGCGGTCATTGATGCTCTTGAAGTGATCGATATCGACCATCAGCACGGATACCGAACGATAGTAGCGCTGGAACCGGCTCCACTCCGCATCCAGCGTCGTCAGGAAGTGCCTGCGGTTGAACAATCCGGTGAGCGGATCGGTGGTCGCAAGCACCTCCAGCTGCCGTGCGTTGCGTACGAGATCGGTCACGTCGACGAAGGTCAGCATGCGACCGCCGTTTGCCATCGTCGAGCAATGGATCCTGATATGGCGGCCGTCCGGCGTCTGCACGTCGCGCTTGTGGTCGCCCGCCTTGATCTCGGCGATCCGCTTCGCGGGAAAGGCCCTGACTTGCTCCGGGGTCGCGTCCGCCGGAACGGCGCGGCGGTTGCGCGTGAGCAGCGTGATGTATGCCGGATGCCGCGCGACCTCCTCCTCGCTCACCTCCCAGAATTCCCGCATTCGCCGATTGAGGAAGATCGCATTGAGATCGCGGT
Organism: Bradyrhizobium sp. UFLA01-814; assembly: GCF_046718885.1. Classification (NCBI taxonomy): domain Bacteria; kingdom Pseudomonadati; phylum Pseudomonadota; class Alphaproteobacteria; order Hyphomicrobiales; family Nitrobacteraceae; genus Bradyrhizobium; species Bradyrhizobium sp. UFLA01-814. Next base: position 826 of record NZ_JAQOSR010000037.1, read on the forward strand.
CGAGCAGGACGACGCCGTCCTCCACGTTCTCGAGCGCACCGGTCAGCAGCTTCAGCTTGTCCAATGCGCGCACGATGTCGGTCACGGGCGTGTAGCTCACCATCCGGCCGCCGTCGGGCAGCGGCGTGCACTGACATCGAACCACATCACCATTGCTGCGCCTGAGATCGATCGGGTTTGGGTCCCCGACGCTCACGAGGCGGACGCGCTCGGCAAGGTAGGCATGAAGCTGCTCAGCCGGCAGCTCATAGGCCATGGTCTTGCAGCCGTGCTGCATCAGATCGGCGAAGGTGGGGTTGCGGTCGGCCACCGCGTCCGGAAGCGCCCACATGCTCCGAAACGCACGATTGATGAACAGGGCTTTCAGCTCTGCGTCCAACAGCAGGATGCCGACGGGGATCTGATCGAGCGCTGCGCGCAGCGCCAGCATGTGCCCGCGCAGAATATCGCCGCTGCGCCGCTCCGGAATGGCGGCCGGCGCGGGAGCGGCAGGCGCGGGCGCCGCAGCGTTGGCCTGCTGCTCTTCAAAAACCAGGCCAAGCTGGCGGTCCGATTGCCACAGCCGTTTGCATGGCTTCACCTGATTGCTGCCGACGAGCAACAGTTGAATGTGATCGGGAATGCCAACGACACTTTCGAGTTCCACGGTGGCGCTCGTCTCCGTGAGCTGGCGGACCGTGCAGTCGAAGGCCGACCGGCCGAAGTTGAAGACGATTTTTCCGGCCAGAAACGTTCGGCCGCGGGAAGCTGACACCTGTCCGGACATGGCGAGAATCCACCTGGAGCAATTGCGAGCCCCCTCACCTCAGCACGTTTGAGTCACCAAGCCATGAACGCTTTCGGGAGGGTTTAATCGGGCGCCGCGCCGATGACGGCGGCTGTGTGCGCCGCAAAACTGCCGGGAAGAATTTAGTTCTACCCTATAATTATGCTGCGCTAGACGCAGTCGGAGTAGTAGCGTCGCAACTCCCTCAGTAACAGTCAGGGAAATTCCCGCCATGTCTGCTCTTCAAGCGAAGCTGGAACGATTTGAGATCCTCGCCGACGAATGCGAGCTGATCGCTAGCAGGACGCTGGATGGGAGCAACCGCGAACTGTACCAGCGGCTGGGCGGGCACTATCGCGAGCTGGCGACCGATATGAGGGCCGTGATCGCGACGATCAACGCTCCGGCAGCGTAAGAAAAAGGGCCGCTCGAAACAACAAGCGGCCCAAGTCTAGGGAGGAAACGCCCTCAAGGAGGGCGGCGATAGCGCAAGGCGCTGTCGCACCATACGCATATGGGTTGAGAGTCCAGCTTCGGGAGCCCAGACTGCGCAAGCCGGGGGTGCGACTATGTGCCTTGAATCTGCGCTTCGCAGCGCATAAGTCCGAGCGCGACCGCCGAAGATTGAGGCGGCTACAATCCCAAATCGCTCCAAGCATCCCACAATTTACGATTTGGGGAGCCGCTTGCGCTTCGCGTTGAGCGCGGACGCAACACGGCTGACCGGCGGACGGCCGAGCAATCCGGCGACCTCGTTCGTCGTGGCCAGCAGCCTGTCCATGTCGATCCCTGTCTTCACGCCCATGCCTTCGAGCATGTAGACGACGTCCTCCGTCGCCACATTGCCGGTGGCGCCGGGGGCGTAGGGGCAGCCGCCGAGACCGCCCGCGGCGGCATCGATGACGCGGACGCCCTCTTCCATGCCGGCATAGAGATTGGCGAGCGCCTGGCCATAGGTGTCGTGGAAGTGCATCGCGAGGTTGCCGACCGGCAACTCAGAACCGACCGCACGCAGCATCTGCTTGGCCTTCAGCGGCGTGCCGACGCCGATGGTGTCGCCGAGCGAGATCTCGTAGCAGCCGAGATCCCACAACGTCACCGCGAGGTCGGCGACCGCCTTCGGCTCGATCTCGCCGTCGAACGGACAACCGAGCACGCAGGAGATATAGCCGCGCACCTTGACGCCGTCGGCCTTGGCGCGGGCCAGCACCGGCTTGAAGCGCTCGATCGATTCCGCGACCGAGCAGTTGATGTTGGCGCGGGAGAAGCCTTCGGAGGCCGCGGCGAACACCGAGACCACCTGGGCGCCCGCCGCGCGCGCGGCGTCATAGCCCTTTTCGTTCGGCACCAACACATGGAATTCGGCGTCCTTGACCTTATCCTTGATTTGGCTGACGCCGCGCAGCACCTGGTCGGAGCTTGCCATCTGCGGGATCGCCTTCGGCGATACGAAGGCGCCGACCTCGACCGTATTGAGCCCGGCCGCCACCAGCGCCTCGACGAAGGCGATGCGCGCCTCGACGCTGACCGGCGTCTTTTCGTTCTGCAGGCCGTCGCGGGGCCCCATCTCGATGATCTTGATCTGATCGCTCATGACGCGGCCGCAGGTTCGACTTCGGCAAGCTCGACGCCCTCGCCGACGATGTCGCCGACCTTGCATTTGAGCTTCTTCAGCACGCCGGCATAGGGCGCGCGCAGGGTCTGCTCCATCTTCATCACCTCCAGGGTGAGGATCGGCGCGCCCTTCTCCAAGGTCGCGCCCTCTTCGGCCAGCAGCGCGACCACGGTGCCCGGCAAGGGAGCCACGATCTTGTCCTCGCCGACCTGCTCCTCGCTCTCGCCGCCGAACGGATCGACCCAATGCAGGTCGAAGCGGCCGTTGCGGGTGCGCAAGTAAAGCTCGTGGCCTTCGACGACCGAAGCAATGCGCGACTTGAGGCCGTTGAGCGTCAGGTCGAAGCCGTCATCGCCGGCTGACGAGATCGCAAAGACGAGTTCGCGGCCGCCGACGGAGAGCGTCGACGGTCCATTGCCATAGTGCAGCGTGATGGTCTGGGCCGGCTCATGGCCCTGCCGGAACGAAAACACCCGCTGACGGCGGCCGACCGGCATCCAGCCGAAGGCCTGCCAGGGCGAGTTGGCCTCGCGCCGCGCCGCCTTCTGCTCGTCGTTGACGATCGCGGCCACCGCCGCGCACAGCTCGAACTCGCCGGCCGTGCCCGTGCCCGATGTCAGGTTCTTCAGCTCGCGCTCGATGAAGCCGGTATCGATCGCATTGGCTCGCGTATCCTTGTGCGTCACCAATGCCGACAGGAACGGGATATTGGTGACGATGCCGCGGACATCGGTTTCCTCAAGCCCGCGATTGAGCTTCTCGATCGCGCCCTCGCGCGTCGGCGCCCAGGCGATCACCTTGGCGAGCATCGCGTCATAGTACGGCGAGACGTTATCGCCGCTGCGATAGCCGGCATCGATGCGCAGGCCGTCGCCTTCCTGTGGCGTGCGCCAGGTCTTGATGCGGCCGACCGAGGGCATGAAGTTCTTCTGGGGATTTTCGGCGTAAACGCGTGCCTCGATGGCATGCCCGTTCAGCTTGATCTCGTCCTGCTTCAGCGGCAGCGCCTCGCCGAAGGCGACGCGCAGCTGCCATTCGACGAGATCGACGCCGGTGATCAGCTCGGTGACGGGATGCTCGACCTGCAGGCGGGTGTTCATCTCGATGAAGAACACGTCCTTGCCGTCGGAGACGAACTCGATGGTGCCGGCGCCGATATAGTTGACCGCGCCGGCGGCCTTGCGGGCGGCCTCGCAAACCGTCTCGCGTTGCGCGGCGTTCAGCGTCGGCGACGGCGCCTCCTCGATCACCTTCTGGTGGCGGCGCTGCAGCGTGCATTCGCGCTCCCACAGCGAGAGCAGATTGCCGTGGCTGTCGCCGATGATCTGCACCTCGATGTGGCGCGGGTTCTGCACGTATTTCTCGATCAGCATGCGGTCGTCGCCGAACGCCGCCTTGGCCTCGCGCTTGGCGCTGGTGATCGCGGCCGTGAGCTCAGCCGCCGAATTGACCACGCGCATGCCGCGGCCGCCGCCGCCGGCGGACGCCTTCACCAGCACGGGGAAGCCGATCCGGTTGGCGGCCTCCGCCAGCGTCGCCTCGTCCTGGGCCTCGCCGTGATAGCCGGGCACCAAGGGCACGCCGGCCTTCTCCATCAGCGCCTTCGAGCCCGACTTCGAGCCCATCGCCGTCATCATCTCGGCGGTCGGGCCGACGAACACCAAACCTGCTTCAAGACAGGCCTGCGCGAACTCCGCATTTTCAGACAGGAAGCCGTAGCCGGGATGCACGGCCTCGGCGCCGGTCTCCTTGGCGGCGGCGATGACGCGCTCGATGTTGAGATAGCTGTCGCGGGCCCGGGCCGGACCGAGCAGCACGGCCTCGTCGGCAAGCGCGACATGCATCGCGTCGCGGTCGGCCTCGGAATAGACAGCGACGGTGCGCAGCCCCATGGCGCGCGCCGAGCGGATGACGCGGCAGGCGATCTCGCCGCGGTTGGCGATCAGAAGCGTGCGGAAACGCCGGGTGAGTTTTGAGCGGTCCATGGTCAGTTCCTGGGTCACATCCTGAACAGGCCGAACTTCGTCGGCTCGATCGGCGCGTTGGCCGCCGCCGACAGGCCGAGCCCGAGCACGAGGCGGGTGTCGGCGGGATCGATCACGCCGTCATCCCACAGCCGCGCCGTCGCGTAGTAGGGATTGCCCTGCTTCTCGTATTGGGCGCGGATCGGCTCGCGGAACTTGTCTTCCTCTTCCGCCGACCAGCTCTCGCCCTTGGCCTCGATGCCGTCGCGGCGCACTTGACTGAGCACCATCGACGCCTGCTCGCCGCCCATCACCGAGATGCGCGCGTTGGGCCACAGCCAGAGGAAGCGCGGGCTGTAGGCGCGGCCGCACATCCCGTAATTGCCGGCGCCGTAGGAGCCGCCGATCACGACGGTGAATTTCGGCACGCCGGCGGTGGCAACCGCCGTCACCAGCTTGGCGCCGTCGCGCGCGATGCCGCCGGCCTCGTATTTCTTGCCGACCATGAAGCCAGTGATGTTCTGCAGGAACACCAGGGGAATGCCGCGCTGGCAGCACAGCTCGATGAAATGCGCGCCCTTCAGCGAGCTCTCGCTGAACAGGATGCCGTTATTGGCGATGATGCCGACCGGATAGCCAAAGATATGGGCGAAGCCGCAGATCAGCGTGGTGCCGTAGAGCTTTTTGAACTCGTCGAATTCGGAGCCGTCGACGATCCGCGCGATGATGTCGTGCACGTCGAACGGTTTTCTGCCGTCGGCGGAGACCACGCCATAGATCTCCTCGGCCGGAAACAGCGGCTCCTGCGCAGGGCGCATGTTGAGCTGTGCCTTCGCCGGCTGCTTCAGCGTGCCGACGATGCGGCGCGCGATCCCGATCGCGTGAGCGTCGTTCTGCGCGTAATGATCGGTGACGCCCGACTGCCGGGAGTGGACATCGGCGCCGCCGAGCTCTTCGGCGGTGACGACCTCGCCGGTCGCGGCCTTCACCAGCGGCGGACCACCGAGGAAGATCGTGCCCTGATTGCGCACGATGATGCTCTCGTCGGACATCGCCGGCACATAGGCGCCGCCCGCGGTGCAGGAGCCCATCACGATCGCGATTTGCGGGATGCCCTGCGACGACATCTGGGCCTGGTTGTAGAAGATGCGGCCGAAGTGCCGCTCGTCGGGAAATATCTCGTCCTGCAGCGGCAGGAAGGCGCCGCCGGAATCCACCATGTAGACGCAGGGCAGATTGTTCTGCCGCGCGATGTCCTGGGCGCGCAGATGCTTCTTCACCGTCATCGGGTAATAGGTGCCGCCCTTGATGGTGGCGTCGTTGGCGACGATGATGCACTCGCGCCCTGCGATGCGCCCGACGCCGGTGATGACGCTGGCGGAATGCACGTCACCGCTATAAAGCCCGTTGGCGGCGAGCGGCGACAGCTCGAGGAACGCCGTACCGGGGTCGACCAAAAGATCGACGCGATCGCGCGCCAGCATCTTGCCGCGCGAGGTGTGCCGCTTGCGCGAGGTCTCGCCGCCGCCGCCGGCCACCTGGTTGAGCTTTCCGCGGAGCTCCGCGACCAGGCCGCGCATCACCTCGGCGTTGCGGGCGAATTCAGAAGATGTGGGATCGATCGTCGAATGAAGCGGCATCGGTGTTGCACGTTTCGTTGGAGTATCGGTGGGGTTCAAGGTCAATCATCGTGCCGGGGTGAGCACAACTGCCACCGTCGATGCGGTGACAGCCCACCCCGCCCCTCTCCCCGCAAGCGCGGGACGAGGGAGAAGACATCAGGCCGTCTTGGCGAACAGCTCGCGGCCGATCAGCATGCGGCGGATCTCGCTCGTGCCGGCGCCGATCTCGTAGAGCTTTGCGTCGCGCAGCAAGCGGCCGGTCGGATAGTCGTTGATGTAGCCGTTGCCGCCGAGCAGCTGGATCGCATCCAGCGCGCACTGGGTGGCCTTCTCGGCGGCATAGAGGATGGCGCCGGCGGCATCCTCGCGCGTGGTCTCGCCGCGGTCGCAGGCTTTCGCCACGGCGTAAACATAGGCGCGCGAGGCGTTCATCGTGGTGTACATGTCGGCGACCTTGCCCTGCACCAGCTGGAACGAGCCGATCGGCTCGCCGAACTGCTTGCGCTCGTGGACGTAAGGCAGCACCACGTCCATGCAGGCCTGCATGATGCCGATCGGCCCCGCCGCCAGCACCGCGCGCTCATAGTCGAGACCACTCATCAGCACATTGACGCCGCGGCCGACCTCGGAGAGCACGTTCTCCTCCGGCACCTCGCAATCCTCGAACACCAACTCGCAGGTGTCGGAGCCGCGCATGCCGAGCTTGTCGAGCTTCTGCGCGGTCGAAAATCCCTTCATGCCCTTTTCGATGATGAAGGCGGTGATGCCGCGCGGGCCGGCGTTCGGATCGGTCTTGGCGTAGACCACCAGCGTATCGGCGACCGGACCGTTGGTGATCCACATCTTGTTGCCGTTCAGCACGAAGCGGTCGCCCTTCCTGTCGGCGCGGGTCTTCATCGAAACCACGTCCGAGCCCGCCGACGGCTCCGACATCGCGAGCGAGCCGACATGCTCGCCCGAGATCAGCTTCGGCAGATATTTGCGCTTCTGCGCCTCGTTGCCGTTGCGGCGGATCTGGTTGACGCAGAGGTTGGAATGCGCGCCGTAGGACAGGCCGACCGCGGCCGACGCCCGCGAGATCTCCTCGACCGCGATGCAGTGCTCGAGATAGCCGAGGCCCGAGCCGCCATACTCCTCCTCGACGGTGATGCCGTGCAGGCCGAGCGCGCCGATCCTCGGCCAGAGGTCGCGCGGAAACTGGTTGCTGCGGTCGATCTCGGCGGCGCGCGGCGCGATCTCGTTGGTCGAGAAATCATGCACCGTCTCGCGGATCGCATCCGCGGTCTCGCCAAGGTCGAAATTGAAGATTGCCGCCTGGTTCGAGGCCATGATCCCTCCCGTGAGATTCATCTTGCAATTAAACGATCATACGTTTTTTTCTTGGCTTCGCAAGCAATCGTGCTATGGTTTGGGCATGAAATCGGCAGTTCATTGAATTCACTGGGATTTCATGCGATATACATACGGTCGTTCGCTTGTTTCCTGGCTCTCCCTAGCAAGCCAACACCCTCCGAGGCCCCGATGGCACGCACGATCGGCTCACACGGTCCCACCACGCTGGAGGCGATCCGCAAGGCCGGCGTGCGCCTGATCTTCGAGCACGGTTACGAGGCCATGAGCCTGCGCCAGCTTGCCGCCGAGGTCGGCATCCAGGCCGGCTCACTCTACAACCATATCGCAACCAAGCAGGACCTGCTGTTCGATCTGGTGCAGGACCATATCAACGATTTGCTGCGCGAGCTTGATCTTGCGCTCGAGGGCAAGGCCGATCCGGTCGAGAAGCTGCGCGCCTTTGTCGCGTTCCACGTCACCTATCACATGACCCGCAAGCGCGAGGTCTTCATCGCCAATTCCGAGCTGCGCAGCCTCGATGCGAAGAACTACGACGCCGTTGTGGCGCTGCGCGGCGCCTATGAGCAGCGGCTGGCGCAGATCCTCACCGACGGGGCGTCGGACGGCGTGTTCGAGGTCGTCGACATCCAGGTCGCGACCTTCGCGATCCTGGCGCTGCTCACCGGGCTCTGCACCTGGTACCGCCCCGGCGGCCGTCTGACCCGCGACGCCATCATCGCGGCGCATGAGAAGCTGGTGCTGTCGGGCGTCGCGCCGCAGGCCGCGATCGGCCAAGCGAGCCACGGCAGCGACAGCTGGCGCGCCGCCGTGGCGGGCTCGTGACCGTGACCGAGCGCCCACAGCTCGATAACATCGATCTGCGGATCCTGTCCGAGTTGCAGCGGGACGGCCGGATCAGGATCAACGAGCTCGCCGAGCGGGTCGGCATCACTGCCCCGCCTTGCCTGCGCCGGGTTCGCGCCCTGCGCAGCCGCGGCGTGATCCAGGCGATCCGCGCGACGCTGGACGAACGGCTGCTCGGCTATGAGGTGACGACCTTCGTGCTGATCCAGCTCGACAGCCAGACCCTGAGCGCGATCGAGGCGTTCGAGGCTGATGTGGCGGCCGTGCCGCGCTTCCTGCAATGCTGGCGGATCTCGGGCGATGCCGACTTCATGCTCCGATGCGTCGCGCCCAGCGTCGACGACATGCGCCAGCAGCTGCTGCAATTCGCCGGCCTGCCCAATGTGCGCAAGATCAGAAGCTTTCCGGTGCTCGGCGTCTCCAAGGATGCGCCGCTGCCGATCCCGGGCGCCCTCGCCGCGCCCGTGGCGACATAATCGCCGTCTCTCACCCTGAGAGTCTGTGAATTGATAGAACAGCCGTCATTGCGAGGAGCGATAGCGACGAAGCAATCCATGTTTCCGCTTGCGGCGCGATGGATTGCTTCGCTGAAGCTCGCAATGACGTGGATAGGACAACGTACCTAGCCTTGTCACCGTAATCCCTGAGAGGCCCGCGCAGCGGGCGACTCCAGGATGAGGGGATGCGAATTCCGCCCGGCTCTAATGCGTCCACGGCTCCCAGCGGCGGAACGCGAAATTGTCGGCATAGGCGATCTGGCGGTGCGCCGAATCCTTCGGCTCGATCACCTGGTAGGCGATGCCCTTGCGCTCGCAATAGGCGACCGCCTCTTCCTTGGTCTCGAACTGCAGCGTCAGCTGCTGCTTCATGTCGGTGGACGAGGTCCAGCCCATCAAGGGCTCCACGGAGCGCGGCTGCTCCGGCTCGTAGTCCAGTTGCCACTCTTTGGTCTTGGCACGTCCCGATTGCATCGCGTTTTTGGCGGGCTTAAAAATGCGTGCGGTCATGGATGGTCGGCCCCGTGGGATGTGCGACATGGAAGCGATTTGAAGGAAACCGCCGGGATAGTATAGAGACACCTATCAACGATCTGATCGGTGATTCCTCGGATCTCGGAGGCAGCCTTCGCCGGACCGGTATAGTCATTCTACCGCGCTGTGACAATCTGGCCCCGGGAGGCTTCCCTTAGCAGTCCCTGGGCCCGCGGCGCGATCTTCTCGACAAGCATCACCTCGAGGAAGCGGCGCCCCATGGAAATCCACGCTACCCTGCCCGAAAAAGGACGTGACCTCCGGCTCGACCTGTTCCGCGGGGTCGCGAACTGGGCGATCTATCTCGATCACATCCCCGACAATGTCGTGAACTGGATCACGACGCGGAATTACGGCTTCAGCGACGCCGCGGACCTGTTCGTCTTCATCTCCGGCTACACCGCCTCCTTCGTCTACGCCCGCATGATGCTGGAACGCGGCTTCATCGTCGGCGCCACCCGGCTGACCAAGCGGGTCTGGCAGCTCTACGTCGCCCACATCATCCTGTTCGTGATCTACATCGCCTCGATCAGCTATCTGGCGCTGCGCTTCGGCGATTCCGAGATCATCAACGAGTTCAACGTCGCCGGCCTCGTCGACAACGCCACCGAGACGCTGCGCCAGGGCCTGTTCCTGAAATTCAAGCCGGTCAATCTCGACGTGCTGCCGCTCTATATCGTGCTGATGGGCCTGTTCCCGCCGGTGCTGTGGTTCATGCTGCGGCGGCCGAACTGGACCATGGCGGCCTCGCTCGTGCTGTGGCTGGTGTCGCGCCACCAGGGCTGGAACCTGCCGGCCTACCCGGCCGGCAGCTGGTACTTCAATCCGTTCGCCTGGCAGGTGCTGTTCGTGTTCGGCTCGTGGTGCGCGATGGGCGGCGCGCGCAACAACATGGGCATCATCAACTCGCGCTACACGTTGTGGTTCTGCATCGCCTATATGATTTTCGCGCTGATCATGACGATGGCCGGACGCTTCCCGGACTTCGGCGCCATGTTCCCGGACTGGCTCTATTCGGCCTTCAACCCGAACGACAAGACCAACCTTGCACCGTATCGCTTCCTGCACTTCGTGGTGATCACGGTGCTGGTGATCCGCTTCATCCCGAAGGACTGGGCGGCGCTGGAGTGGAAGGTGTTCGATCCCTTGATCGTCTGCGGCCAGCAGTCACTGGCGGTGTTCTGCGTCGGCGTGTTCCTGTCCTTTGTCGGACATTTCGAGCTCTCGATGAGCTCGGGCTCGCTGTTCGCGCAGATCTTCGTCAGCATCTCCGGCATCGCGATCATGACGATCGTGGCCTATTACATCTCGTGGTCGAAGCGGCAGGACAAGCCGGTCAAGCCGCCGGCGGCAAAGCCCGCGGCACCGGCGACACCCGCGTAAATAAGTTTCAGCCGCCGCCGCGACTGGGGTCCTGCGTGGTCGAGGAGACGATGGTGGCGACGTCGCCGAACGTCGTCATGACAGGCGTGACCACCTTGTGCATGGCGGTCTTCGACACCAAGGTGTCGTGCATCACGAGGTGGTCGATCCCGGTGGTGAGGAAGCAGCTGACCGCGTCCTGCGGCGTCTCGATGATCGGCTCGCCCTTGACGTTGAACGAGGTATTGATCAGGACCGGCACGCCGGTCAGCGCCTCGAACTCCTTCAGCAGGCGGTAGAGCATCGGGTTGTTCTCTTCCCGCACGCTCTGCACCCGCGCCGAACCGTCGACATGCACGATCGCCGGAATCCTGTCGCGCCATTCCGGCCGCACCGGCTTTGCGATCAGCATGTAGGGCGAGTCCTCCTCGCCTTCGAAGATCTCCTTCATGCGCTCGGCCAGCACGATCGGCGCAAACGGCCGGAAGGCCTGGCGGTGCTTGACCCGGCTGTTGAGGATGTCCTTCATCTCGGCCTTGCGCGGATCGGCGATCAGGCTGCGGTTGCCGAGCGCGCGCGGACCGAATTCGGAACGGTCCTGAAACCAGCCGATCACGCGCTGGTCGGCGAGCAGCTTAGCGGTGTCGCGGCAGATATTGTCGCTGCGCTTCGCGTCGATCTGGATGCGCACCAGGAAGCTTTGCAGCGCGGCGGCCACCTCGGCGTCGCTGTAGCGCCGCCCGACATAGGCGTGGTCCATCACGAACGAGCGGCGCTGCTTGAGCACTTCGAGCCAGCCGTAATAAGCGCAGCCGATCGCGATGCCGTCGTCGCCGGCGGCGGGCTGGATCCAGATGTTTTCGAAACCTGACTCGCGCGCGATGCGCCCGTTGGCCACGCAGTTCAGCGCAACGCCGCCGGCGATGCAGAGATTTTTCGCTCCCGTGGTCTCGCGCAGCCAGCGCGCCCGCGCCAGCAGCACGTTCTCGGTGTCGTCCTGCACCCGCCAGGCGATGTCCTCCCAGTGCCGCATCGCCGGGCTCTTGTCCCAACTGCCGCTGTCGAGCACGAAGGGCTGCTGGTTCTCGGCGCCCCAGAATGGCACGTGCAGCTTGCCGTCCTTCATCTCGAGCAGATGGCCGACCTGCTCATGGCGGCCATAGGGCGCAAGCCCCATCAGTTCGCCGCACTTGTTCCAGTCGCCGAACACATAGGTCGAGACCCGGCTGTACAGCGCCCCCAGCCCCGGCATGTTGTAGAACTCGTCCGACAACAGCCCGCGCGCCGGCTCCATCCAGACCTTCTTCAGGCATTCGAGCCTGGTGTCGTCGAACCTGTAGTAGCTCTCGGACTCGCGGGCCAGCGGCGACGCCTCATCCTCGGAGTAGGACTCCATCGCGTCGGCCCGATAATTGCCGACGCCGTCGACGATCATCACGACGCCGTCCTTGAATGGGGACACCGCGAACGCGCTGTAGGCATGCGCGAGGTGGTGCGAGATCGACACCACCTTGTCGGATTTGGAACGAAACAGCGGGTGCTTGATTGCCTCGTTGCGTTCGGCGATCGGCAGGAAGCCCGGCATATCCTGGTGGAGCATCCGCTCCTCCATCTCGAGCACCGGCAGGATGTAGCTGTTGTGCACCACGAGATCGACGTCGTCGAGGGTGATGCCCTCGGCCGACAGGCAGTAGTCGACGACTTCCTTGTAGAAGCCGGAGGCGTGCTTCTCGCGGGTGATGCGCTCCTTGGAGATCGCGTAGGCGATCGCGCCGTCACGCAGCAGGCAGGCGCTGACGTCATGGTCGTAGACGTTGAGACCAAGGACGTAAGTGTGTTGTTTCGGCATGGGCACTCTTTGGAAGGATACAGCAACGCTGAGAGAACAGGATCGTGTCGACTTCAAGTTCTCGCCGGCATTTTCCGACGTTCTCAAATCTCTGCTTCTGCGATGCACAAATCAAATCGGCGCAACGCAAGATGAACAGAATGAACGGCGGATGAACGACAAGATGAGCGCAGCAACGACAGTATCCTTTGCAGGCGGGACTGTAACTTGACCTTACCTGTTGGTCTCAATAGAGTCGTTAAAGCTCGCAAGAACCTTAGTGAAAATATTGTCTTAGCATGCACGAACCGAATGCCGGTGTCGCGCGTCTAAGCGAGACAGCCAGCATCAGTTCAGATGTTTGGAAGTGGACTGGAGATCTTCAGAATGACTAAACGCTACAATATCCTGACTCGTTGCCTAGCAGCAGTCGCTTTGTTGTTCGTCTATGTCGCAAGCACCTCCGCCATCCTGGTCGGCGTCACCACAGCGCCTGCGCAAGCCTGGCGCGGACGCGGCGGTGGCTGGGGCTATCGCGGCGGCGGCTGGGGTCGCGGTCGCGGGTGGGGCTATGGCCGCGGATATGGATATGGCCGTGGCTATGGCTACGGCGGTTACGCCGGTCCCCGTTGCTGGTGGACCCCGCGTGGTGTTCGCGTTTGCCGGTGGTAACAACCGCCCGGTCGACACAAGCGATATTAAAGACATGAAATCAGGTGCGTCGGTCCCGACGCACCTGATTTGCTTTTGGGGGTTGGTTCACCTGCCGGGCTTGGCTCAGCTGCGGCACGCAAGAAAGAGCCCCGGAGACGCCGGGGCTCTAGTCACGGGAGAGAACGCTTCCGAAATCGGGACGCGAGGACGAGCCGGCGGCCCGATCACCCAATGCATCTACTACGTGCATGAAAGCAGATTCGGCTGCCTCAGGCTGTAGCCGTGCCGCAACAACCCGCCGTAATGCACAGCCTGTCCACCGGTTCCCGAAGCTGGCCGAACACAACCCCGGCGCGCCTAGCCGTCGAGGATGGCGACCGCCCTCGTCCAGCCCGCCGACGCGCGCTCGATCTTCACCGGGAAGCACGACACCATGAACCCGGTCGACGGCAGCGGCTCGAGATTGTGCAGCTTCTCGATGTGGCAGTAACCGATGTGCCGCCCGGCCTTGTGGCCTTCCCAGATCAGGCTGGCGTCCCTGGTCTCGGCGTATCTCTTCGCGGTGAAGACGAACGGCGCGTCCCAGCTCCAGCCGTCGATGCCGGTCAGCCGCACGCCGCGCTCGAGCAGATACATCGTCGCCTCGTAGCCCATGCCGCAGCCCGAATTGACGTAGTCGGGCTGGCCATATTTCGCGCCCGCGCTGGTGTTGACGACGACGATCTCGAGCGGCGACAGCGCGTGGCCGATGCGCTTCAGCTCGGCTTCGACATCCTTGGCGGTCGCGACGTAGCCATCAGGCAGATGCCGAAAGTCGAGCTTCACGCCCGGCTGGAAGCACCACTCCAGCGGCACCTCGTCGATGGTCCAGGACCGCTCGCCGCGGTTCATGGTCGGATGGAAATGCCAGGGCGCGTCGAGATGCGTGCCGTTGTGGGTGGAGAGCGAGACCTGCTCGACGGCCCAGCCCTGCCCGTCGGGCAAATCATCGGCCTTCAGACCATCGAAGAACTGCAGCATGCGCGGCAGCCCCTGCTGGTGATCGATATACTGGATGGTCGGATGATTGCCGGGCGGATCGGCCGGAACGTCGTTCTGCAGGGGAACGGAGATATCGATCAGTCTGCGCGCCATGGTTTTCTCGCGGGATTGGACTTGTCGGGTCGAACCACCCTGCCAGCGCGCGCGCTTTATCGGCAAGCCACATCCGCTCGAGATCGCAGCTCACGATGTCGTGGCTTGGACTGCGGCAAGGCGGCGCAACGTTGAACCTATCCCGCGCCCGTACGACCCATTGGCACTGGGGATTTCAGGGCCCAGTATTTCGACGGCGCCGTCCGGACGAGCATATTCCGTCCAGGCGGCGTTGTTGCCTCAGGCGAGACAATCTCGGCCGAAGCCTGGTTACCCGTGCCAGAACGCTGTTCACGCACAGAGAGCCACAGAAACAATCCGTGTGCTCATGTCGCGCGGATTGCTGGTGGTGTTGCCACGGCGATACAGAGATACCCCCACAACGATGCTAACCAACCTGCATCTGAATCAAGACGGGGTTGCGTCGTGTCGGGATTTGATCACTGGAACGGTGCAAATAGAGCTTACTCGTCCGTAGAAGCGCCGCATCTGCGCGATGAGCAGCAGCAGTTCGACCGCTATCACAAATTCGACGACCCCATCTCGCGACCGCCGGAGAGTGGCTCAAGAACCGTGATCCTGGATCGCTACAACCCGCCGGCTCGTTGACCTGGTCAGCGCCCGGGCGGCTGAAGTTGCGAGCAGTGGAGCGCGGGTCTTCGGTCCCGCGCGTGCTATTTCAGGGTGCCAACTGACCGCGATTTGCGGACTAGGTCAGACACGAATGCCGAGCACGCGCCGATCATTGCGTCCGCCTCATCTACCGACGGAGCGTTCTGTTAAGTCTTTGATTTGGATGGTCGGGGCAGCTGGATTCGAACCAACGACCTGCAGTACCCAAAACTGCCGCGCTACCAGGCTGCGCTATACCCCGACATTTCCGAGAAGCCCCGTGGATACACGCTTCAGCCAGCGCCAGCAAGGCACGGATGGGGGCTTCGTGCGGCGAATCCGGGCACCGCTTTCCGTCCGGAAATCGCGTCAAAACCGGATGCTAACGGCCGCCGAACAGCGGATGGGCAACCCGATCGCCGGGCTGGATGCCGTATTTCTGCGCGGTCCCGGCAATCACCTCGAGCACGCCCTTGGCCAGCCCGCGCGACGGAATGATCCTGGTCGAAAGCGGCTCGGTGTTTTCGGCGATCCGCAGGATGCGCCCGTCGGCGCGGATGAAGATCATGTCGAGCGAGATGTAGGTGTTCTTCATCCACATCGACACTTCCTGCTCCGGCGAGAAGTCGAACAGCATGCCTTTGCCGTCCGCGAGCTCCTTCCGGTACATCAGGCCGGTCTCCTTCTCCTGCTCGGTGGTCGCCATTTCGACCGAGAAGACGTGCACGCCCGATTTGGTGACGATCTCGAGCGGCTGGACGCTTGCAGCCTGCGCGGCCGGGACCAGCAGCGCGCCGAACATGATGATGAGCGAGGCCATCAGCCACGGGCGAAGCCGCTCAACAATGCGAACGAAATTCATCGACAAATACTCACACCGGAGACAATTTTCCGGCGGACCCTAACCCGACGATTGCGGCAAATGCCAGAGCCGGGAGGGCTCGCCGGCGGCTCACGTTTCCGTCAGGGAGTCTGTTCTGGCGCTAATGCGACGACAGCGCCGACGGACCGGTCTCCGGGTGGATCTCGGCGGCCATCATGCCCTTGGAACCGGGCCCAAACCGCACCAGCACATACTGGCCGGGGCGCAGTTCGGTCATGCCGAAGCGGCGCAGCGTCTCCATATGCACGAAGATGTCGGGCGTGCCCTCGCCGCAGGTCACGAAGCCGAAGCCGCGCAGCCGGTTGAACCACTTGACCTGCGCGCGCTCGAGCCCGCTGGTTGCGGTCACCGTGACATGAGTGCGCGGCGGCAGCATCTGCGCCGGATGGATCGCCGTCGATTCGTCCATCGAGACGATGCGGAAAGCCTGGTAGCCCTTCGCGCGCTGCACGCATTCGACGACCAGCCGTGCGCCCTCATAGGCGGTCTGATAGCCGTCGCGCCGCAGTACGGTCACATGCAGAAGGATGTCGGGCCAGCCATTGTCGGGGACGATGAAGCCGTATCCCTTCGAGGCGTCGAACCATTTGATGACGCCGGAAACCTCGACGAGGTTGGCCGCGGTGTCGCCGAGACCGGAGAAGGCATCGATCGCCGGATCGCGCGGCGCGCTTCCATACTCGCCTTGACCAATCCTGCTTTGCCCAACTCCGCCCATCGGCGGTCCGCCGAGCTTCTTGGACTCAAATCCGTCCGACCCCATGACCCCGGACCCCACACATCAAATGCAGATCGCCGTCGTTGCGGCGCACCCTGTACACGCTGCTCTCCATGACCAACTCACTCGGACTGATTTTGGACGCGGCGCGAATCTCTCAACCAAAAGATAACACTCCCGCTTGCGGGGCATAGCTAAAAAACGATTCTTGCGGGAACTATGAACAGGCTTGCACAGCCGCGAATCAATCGGGCATCAATTGCCTACGAAAGGACCAAGCGTGTCGCCGATGTCGTGGCGGATCACCAGATCGGCGATGTCGTCCTGATCGGTCGGCTCGTTGTTGATGATCACGAGCCGCGCGCCGCTCTCCTTCGCCATCATCGGAAAGCCTGCGGCGGGCCACACCACAAGCGATGACCCGATCGCCAGAAACAGGTCGCAGTGCCTGGAGAGTTCCGCCGCGCGGCGCATCGCATCCTCAGGCATCGATTGCCCGAACGAGATCGTCGCGGTCTTCACCGGATCGCCGCAGTCCGCGCAGTCGGGCGCGCTGCCCGTCTTGTCGAACTGCTGCTTCACCCACGACAGCTCGTAGTCCTTGCCGCAGCCGATGCAGCGGCCATAGGTCGTGTTGCCGTGCAGCTCGATCACGTCGTCGGCCTTGAAGCCCGATGCCTGATGCAGGTTGTCGATGTTTTGCGTGATAATGCCGGGAACCTTGCCGGCCCGGTAGAGCGACGCAAGCGCGCGATGGCCGCGACCGGGTTTGGCCGCCGCAAAGGTCTGTTCCATCGCAAAGCGGCGCCGCCAGGACTCGTCGCGCGCGTCCTGGCTGGCGACGAACTCGTCGAACGGAATCGGCCGGTTGCGGGTCCACAGCCCGCCGGGCGAGCGGAAATCGGGAATGCCGCACTCGGTGGAGATGCCCGCCCCGGTGAACGGCACGATGGACGACGCCTCGGCAATCATGTTGCCGAGCTGCTCGACGCCGTTGCGCAAGTCTTTTGCGATCACTGAAAACAATCCGGTTGGCCGCAGCGACTATAGCACGGCCAAACCGATTGCGAGTTCAACCGTTGCGCGAGCGATCGGCTGCCATCGAGATGCCTTGATCGATCGGCTGCGACCAGCCGCCTCGGCGCATCCGCTTCGTCGCTCTTCCACCGCCTCAGCATCATCACATTCCTGCACTGGCCGCTCCGCATTGACGCCCAATTCGCTGACGCCAATGCGCCCGGGACAGGACCACGGCCAGGAGGATGGGCATGACCGATCAGGAAGACCGCGTCGCGCGCGAGCGCGAGGAGATCGTCGCACGTGTCGCCAGCTTCAGGGCGACGCAGCAGAAGTTCGAGCGCGATCGCCAGGAATACTACGACAACACGCTCGGCAATGCCTGGAGTGGCTTTCAACGCAAGACCGCTTGACGCAAGGCCGCTTGATGCCCTGCCGGGCGACCGCGCTGGTGGTCCGGGCACCGCGATTGCGCCATGAGGCGCAAGTGAGAAAGCCCGGAGCGGCGTGCTCCGCGCTTATGGCTATTGCCAGTGCCGCTGTGCGATGGTTGCCGCAAACGCAGTTCCGGTTCCCTGGAGCGTTTTCCGATCGGATCGCTCGAAAACGCGCCAGCCATGCGATAGCGCAAAGCTACCATCGGATAGCGCTGGAACAAAAATACAACCTCAGAGATTAGCTTGACGGAGAACGAGGTTGGCGTCGATGCCGGCGTGGATGGAACTGCTGCTTAACGTGATGGGCTTTGCCGGTTTCATCGGCATCGCGATGTATCACAAGCATCCGAACGGGAAGCTGCCGGACTGAGCGCCGGCGGCCCGTCTCCACTTGCCTCTCCCCGGCTTGCCGTCTTCAGTTTGCCTTCCGAGCCTCTCCCGCTGTCCGGACCAGCCGGTCCGACTTCACGAGCACTTTGCCGCTCTCCGGCTGCGGCCGAAGCCAGAAGCTGATCGCGACGAAAGCCGAGCAGAACAGCAGCCCCACCACCATCACGCGCCGGTGGGTCGGTCGATCAGCACTGTGGAACGATGGCATCATGGCTGTCACCCGCAGCCATCCCAATCGCAATCGCAAGTGGTGACAACACCATGCTGCCCTTAACCTAACCAGGTAGGGTTAGCGGTGGCCGGGTAATGCCTCGTCAGGAAAGTTCCGATCAGCCACTGCAGCGGGATTCACAGCGATATCTCCCACTTGTCCGCAGCAAATTCACAGCACCAGTGGGTCCAATTATCCAACAAAATACGGATCTTGCTGCACCCTCGTCCACAGCCTCACGCCGCGTGCGCGCGTCAGGCATCCGCCAGCCGTTTCAGGGTGGCCCGGAAACCCAGGCTGCGGGTTCCAACCAACACGGTCCCGAACACTTCGGCCTCGTCACCGCTGAACGTGCCGGAGAACCCGCTCGTCACTTCCTGTCCGGCGAACAGCGGACGGGTGAACGGGTCGGCGAACGGCGAATGCTGGTTGGTGCTGAGATGTCCCTTCCAGGTGCCCTCGCCGACCGTGTAGGCCCCGATCGACCAGAAATACGGCCCGCCGCCGATCAAGAGACCGTCGCGCAGGATCAGGATGCCGCTGTCGCGGCCCCTCACGCCGTCGGTCATGTGGATGTGGATCGAATAGAGCCCGTTCTTCATCGATCACGCCGCCCGGTCCTGGCGGCCCGCAGTATGGCTCCAATCCGGCCGGCGTGCGAGCAGGCCGATACCGTCCGGCCGTCCGAATCGGCGCAAAACGCAGCTCCCGGACGCTTACAAATCGTTAAGAAAGCCCTGACAAGGTTCGATCCTCCGGAGGGAGAGAGCCATGCTCGTATACCCCGTACCTGTCGAAGTGACGCAAGCCAGAGTGCAGCTCGTCGTCGACCAGACGGCGAAGGAGCAGCCGCGCATCATCAATGAGGATGTGCTGGATGTCTTCGCCGCGAAGAACCAGGCCGACCGGGAAGCGGTCGAGACCATCCTCGACATCAAGGTGTGAGAGCGGCACCAGCCGACAGGAACCTCTCGACTGCGCGCGGGTCATCCTGGTGACGCCAGGAGGCGCCCATGTGCAAGCTCATCGCGGTCACCGTCCTCACCCTGATATGCGGCGCGGCATTTGCCCAGGATACCGGTCCCGCGCCGCAGAGCGGCATGGAACGGCCTGAAAACACCAACGGAGCTACCCAGAGCGGCGCGATGGACACCACGGGCATGGGCGTGAAGCGGGCCAACAAATCCGAGATGAAGGACACGGCAAAGGGCGCGGCGAAAAGGTACGACGCAAAAAAGTAGGTTCCCACGACCAACATCCGGAGAGTTGCGACCTTCAAAAAGCGACCTTCAAAAAAAGTGGCGACCTTCAAAAAAGGAAGGAACGACTCTCTCGTTCCGCCGTTGGTTTGGCGAGCGGTACAACGAGGGAGAAATCCACCGGAAATATCAGCTCAACAAGCCCCGTCAGCTTACTTCGGTAAACTGGCGGGGTTTTGTTTTCTGGAGGCGGTCGGCCAGCTGGCGGACCCAGTCCGCATTGAACAAGCGCAACGGCACATCACGCGTGGTGCCGACAGCTCACCGCCCTGTCGGCTTTGGAAGGCCCCGGCGAATCCCCCTCGCGGGGTCCTTCTTTGAACCTTTTGCACGGCGCGAAGACATAAAGGGCGCTGGGGATTTCAGGGCCCAGCATCCGGCGCAGCGCTGTGGGACGAACATACTCCGTCTACGCGGCGCTGTTGCATTTTACAAATTCAACCTTAAGTTTGGTCTCCAACAGTTGACGGCTCACGCCCTGAGAGATCCCCAGTCCGTCAGCTGGGAAAGCCCCGCATCCAGCCTGCGGGGCTTTCTATTTTGCGGACCCAGGAACCTTCCGCGCGCGGCGACATTGTATGCCCGGTTGCCGGCACGATCTCCCCAAGGCCGGTCGGCATCAGACCTCGCGAGCCCACTCGCGGGGTTTTGCGCTTTAGAGGACGTCCAACCTCGCGCGTCCTTGATTGGCCGTGATCGGCAATCGGTGCGATAGAGGCCGCGCCTCCAAGGCTCGACCACAAGCCCCGTCCCAGAAATTTTGCTGGGCGGGGCTTTCTTGCATCCGCCGCTGCGCAAGCCTGTCACGGCGCGTCCCGTCCATACCTGGCTGCGTGATCGCGCGGCGCAACGGGACCCAGCGCTCGCGAAGGCGTGAGCATGCAAAGGCGAAATGCGGTCGGCAAAACTCGCGCAAACCCCTGCCCCGCGCCGCGTTTTGCTGCTATTTCTTGCCCCGTCTCGCCCGAGCCCAAACAAAATCTCTGAATCTGCAGGAGGATAAAAAAATGCGTTATCTGCACACCATGCTGCGCGTCCGCAATCTCGATGTCGCGATGAAATTCTATCAGGACGCGCTGGGGCTGAAGGAAGTGCGCCGCATCGACAATGAGAAGGGCCGCTTCACGCTGTTGTTTCTCTGCGCGGAGGAAGACCTCCATCTGCTCAAGTCCCTGCCGCAGACCCGCGGCGCGCCGCTGGTCGAGCTGACCTACAATTGGGACGAGGAGAAATACGGCGAGGACCGCCATTTCGGCCATCTCGCCTACGAGGTCGACGACATCTACGCGACCTGCGAGAAGCTGATGAAGATGGGCGTCACCATCAATCGTCCGCCGCGCGACGGCAACATGGCATTCGTGCGTTCGCCCGACCTGCACTCGATCGAGATCCTGCAAAAAGGCGAGCCGAAGGCCCCGGCCGAGCCGTGGGCGTCGATGCCGAACACCGGCCACTGGTAAACACCGCGCCCGCATCCGCGTTCCTGTCGATGTTTCGCCCTAGCTGAACCGCCGGGCGATCGCGAGGAACGCGACACGATCGTTGACGTTGCCTCCTTACAAGCATGCGAGGAGGCAACGATGGGAAGAGGAATTTTGCTTTGGCTGTTGGGTGTGCCGATCCCGGTGATCATCGTGTTGTGGTTGTTGTTCGGTCACTGACGGCGTCTTGATGCATAGCTATCAGCGAGGCTCTGCCGCGATGCGGCGGAGCCTCTTTTTTTGCTCTCGGTACAATTCACCCCGCGCTTTTCCCTGACGCTTCAGCTATGAACGCGCGCAAAGCACAACAGCGGGAAGAATCGCGTGATGGACAGCAAGCCGCAACTGACGATCTGGGGCCGGGCCAACTCGGTCAACGTGCAGAAGGTGCTCTGGTGTCTCGCCGAGCTCGACCTCCCCTATCAGCGCATCGATGCCGGCATGCAGTTCGGCAAGAACGATCAGCCCGACTATCTCGCGATGAATCCGAATGGCCGCGTCCCGACGCTGGTCGACGGCGACTATGTGCTGTGGGAATCCAATTCGGTGATGCGCTATCTCTGCATGGCCTATGGTCAGGGCGCGCCGCTCTATCCGCAAGCGCCGAAGGCGCGCGCCGCCGTCGACCGCTGGCTCGACTGGACGCTGTCGACGCTGCAGCCGGTCGACCGGCCGGTGTTCTGGGGGCTGGTGCGCACGCCGCCGGAGAAGCGCGACATGGTGCAGATCCAGAAGGACGCCGATGCCGAGGGCGTGGTGTGGCGCGTCGTCGAGACGCAGCTTGCACGGCGCCGCTTCATCGAAGGCGACCATTTCACGATCGCCGACATCGCGCTCGGCGCCTTTGCGCGGCGCTGGCTCGGCGTCGAGGGCGTCAGCAAGCCGAAGCTGCCCAATCTCGAACGCTGGTTCGGTGAGATCTCAGGCCGGCCGGCCTTCGTGCGCTTCATCGCGCCGCCGATGTCGTGAGCGCGGGCGGCAAACCGCTCACCGTCCGCGGCCGGACATCCCGCCATCGACGCTGATACCGCCGCCGAGCTTCACGCAGGTGTCGGCGCCCTCGACCTTGACGAAGCCCGGTCCGTACGACGCGCAAGGGTTGCTTCGTGTCGTGGATTTCGACGGCAAGGTTTTGCCGGCGTCGGTGGGCGTCTGGAAATTGCGGCGGTCGCCCTGCTGGGCGAACGCAGCGGCGGGAAGCAGGACGGCGATGATGGCAAAGCAGGTCTTGCGCATCCGCCCTTTTATCCTGCGCCACCGGATGAGGCTAGCTCATGATGCGATCGGGCAGAATTGCGGCATGAGCTTGCTTCTTTCTTGAGCATGATCTGTTCGGAAAACCGGATCCACTTTTTCGGATCAATCTCTACCGCACGAACTTGACGCCGAACGTCCTGCCCTCGCGCCACACCACTTCGCAGGCGCGCCCGGTGCGGGCGTCGCGTGAGAACGCCAGCCGCAGCTTGGCCGGCAGCGTGTTGTTGTCCTGGACCGTGATCTTGGCGCCCGACGAAGACATGTCCTCGACCACGCAGGGCCGCGCGGCGAATCCGCCGTCGAGCGTGATCCAGCCGGATTGCCGCAGCGATTTGCGCGTTTCGCGCTTCCTGGTCCCTGGAGCCATCACATCATCCCGGGCCCAGCCGTATCGCCGTTGGCTTTACAAAGGGTTGCGAAAGAGCGGCGGATTGCAGCGATCTCAGGATTGTTCACATCTGCCAGCGCGGCACGGCGCCGTTGCAAATCTGGATTTCGAAGTCGGTTCGGACTCCGCAAGTGACATCCTGGCTGACTTGGCTGATCTGCTGCATGGCTTGGTACCAAGCGGAGCGCGGCTGCCTAGCTGTGGCCAAGTGCTGCGGTGACGTCGTTGCCGTAAATGCCGCCAGCGTTCGCGCGATAGTCACATCGTCGCTCATCAAGGACGCAGTCTTGGCAACGAACTCAATTGATGAAGCGACCTTGGCCCTCTCCGTTTGGTGGCGAGTCCGCGCGGCTTGGGCCACAGCAAATCTCGAATAGCTAAGCGCCGCACTTGATCGGATTGATCGTGGTGCGTATGCTGTTTTCTTTAATTGAAGGGAGCGGGCGACTGCTGCACATCTCATTTCCATTTGCTGGGGCTCAGTTCGATATTTGCAATACGGTAGTGTGCCACCTTCAAAGGAAAAACAATGGACGGTCTCTCGCCAACCACCATTCGGCAACTTTACGAACACGCTCTCGATGCGCCCGGTCCAAAGACGTGGTGGATCACGCGCCTCGCGATGTACAAAGCGCTCCATCGCGCTCTATCGGAATATGACGGAAACGAAAAAACTTGCCTGTCGATATCCGGATCGAAGGGACTCGGTGTTGAGCTGGGGCTGACCAAAACGAAATACACAGAGGTCAGCTATCCTGATGCCAACTTCATAGATTTGCCATTCGAAAGCGGCACTTTTGACTTCTGTGTCTCGGACCAGGTTCTCGAACACGTCGAGGGAGATCCCCAAAAAGCATTCTCTGAATCAATCAGAGTTGTGAAGCCGGGCGGCTACGTCTGTCACACGACCTGTTTCGTCAATGGCATTCACGCGGCGCCGAAGGACTTTTGGCGCTTCACGCCGGAATCGCTAAGGCTGTTATCTGACAAGGCGAACGCCGAGTCGATCGCTTGTGGGGGATGGGGCAACCGCGAGGTGATCAACTTGATGGCATCCCCGCTTCGGATGAAACCCATCCCGGACGATCCTGCCAATCCAATTTACCAATTGGCATTACGAAATGAGCCGAGCTGGCCTATCGTCGTGTGGATTATTTCCAGGCGAAATTGATCCAGCGATTCTCACAGTCGCACAGCAGCCCGAAAAAGTCTGGCCTAACGTCATGCTGGGAGCAGCGCCAATCGCAATCGTAAGCCCCAATCAAGAAGCAGCTTGCGGCAATTGCTGGCCTCTGACGGCAGAGCAGAGACAAACGCCGCCAGTTTACCAAGACCGTTCCGGCCCCAGGTGCGGCGATCACCGCGCTTGGGGGGCACTTCCCAAAGGTGCTGATAGAACTGTCGTCGCGAGATCGAGTGGATGATGCACCGAAAATGTCCATCGCGGCGCTTAAACGTCTGATTTTGCGGAGTCTTCACTTTGGCCGTGATGGCGCTCCCTAGCGGAATCGAACCGCTCTCTCCACCGTGAAAGGGTGGCGTCCTAACCGATAGACGAAGGGAGCAAAACCCCCGGCAAATCAATACGTTAGACGTGAGATGCGCCGGACTGGCCACAGCCCTCAAGCCGCGACGGGCGAACGTATAGTGGCGATTGGCCGGGCGGGCAAGCGTTCAGAGCGCTTTTCCCGAATTGCAGGTCACGCTGCAGGTCACCTGGAGATCACCTGCAGGACAATCCGGCCTCGATCGAGGTCCAGAAGCCGCAATGCGTCGGCACATGTGCATGTGCCCGCGAACCGCCGACGTGAATCAGGATTGCGGCGGCAAGCGCGACGACGACGACGGGAACAATGAATCTTCGGATCGACATGGGCGTGCGCATCGACCGACATCGTGGCCTAACTAAGGCCTGCGAGCCGGCTGGATGTCCGGCAACAGCGCTCAGCGCCAGCTGCTAGTGATTGCTGGCAACATCCTGACGATTATTCGGCTGCGCCGCCACAGGCGTCCGCTTGATGCAGGTGCTGCAGATTACGAGCTTGCGCGCCAGCCGCTCGTCGGCGTCCGCTTCCGACAGTTGCGCAGGTGATGTGTCCGCTACTGCGGGCGACGCGTTGCGCGCATGGCGCCGCGGCTGCGGGAGATTGGGGTCCTGTCCGGCACCGTCCCAGGCCAGCGGACCTGTCCCCGGCGGCGGCGTGGTCATGCTGTATTGCTGCGAAACCTGCGCGCAGGCGCCGAGCGCGATCGGAAAAAACAGCACAGCGGCCTTGCGAGCCCAGTTCCGGAATGCAGACATGATCACACTCTCACGCTATTCGTACTGCGACCTAAGAGCAGAACCGCTAAGAAATCGTTTGCCCTGATTGTTCCGTCGCACCCAACCACGACGGCATCAAGACGGGATTGAGGCGCCAAGGAGCAAATCGAGGCGCAAATCAAGACGCAAAATCAAGACGGCAATCCGGAGTCCAATCATGCCAGGCATCAACGGTCGCTTCGACGGCAAGCGCGTGCTCGCCGATCTTAACGCGCTGCGCGCGATCGGCGCCTACAAGACCGGCGTGCACAAGCCGACATTCTCCGAACCGCATCTGCGCTCGCTCGACTGGCTCGCGGCGCGTTTGCCCGAGGCCAATCTCACCGCAACGATCGACGGCATCGGCAATGTGCTCGGCTCCAGCGCAAAGGCGGGACCAAAGCTGCTCGCCGGCTCGCATCTGGAGAGCCAGAACCATGCGGGCTGGCTCGATGGGCCGCTCGGCGTGATCTACGCGCTGGAGGCGGCGCGCGTCATCAATACGGATCCGGACGCGACCGGCGCGGTCGAGGTCGCCGCGTGGTGCGACGAGGAAGGACATTTCGGCAGTTTCCTCGGCAGCCGGTCGTTTGTCGGCGCGGTGACCGAAGTCGACATCGATGCAGCCCGCGACCGCTCCAGCGATCGCACCATGCGCGATGCATTGCTCGACGCAGGCTTCGCCGGCCGCCCGCGCCTCAACGCCGAGGCCGGCCGCCACATCGGTTATCTCGAAGCGCATATCGAGCAAGGCGACACGCTGGAAAGCAGCGGGCTCAAGATCGGCGTCGTCACCTCGATCGTCGGCATCTGGCAGTATCGCATCACGTTCACCGGCGAGCAGAACCATGCCGGCACCACGCGGATGGCGGTGCGCAGGGACGCCGGCCTGGCGCTGGCGCGGTTCTGCGTCGCGGTCGACGACAGCTTCCCTGCCCTGTCGGGACCGCGCACGGTTTGGACCACCGGCCGCATCACGCTTGACCCGGGCGCGCCGAGCATCATTCCAGGCGGCGCCGATATGCTGTTCCAGATCCGCGACGACAATCCCGAGGTGATCGCTCGCCTCGAACAACAGCTGCATCGCCTGGCGTCCGAGGCCACCGCTCAGGGCCGTTGCGGCGTGAAGGTTGAGCGCATCCGCACCGGGGTGCCCGCGATGATGACGCCCGCATTCCAGGATGCGATCGAAGCCGCGAGCGCAGCCTGCGCCGGCGGCAAATCGATCCGCATGCCGAGCGGCGCCGGCCATGACGCCCAGGTCCTCGCCACCATCATGCCGGCGGCGATGCTGTTCGTGCCGTCGATCGGCGGCATCAGCCATCACTGGAGCGAGAACACCGACGACGCCGATATCGTCACGGGGGCCGAGGTGTTTGTCGAAACCTGCCGGCGCCTGCTCGCAAGTTAGAGCACCTTCAGGTCGGACCGCCCCGGTTGCCGGATTTCAGCGAAGCCAGCGCGTGCGAGCTCTGCACGGTGCCTCGCCTCGCGGTGAAGAAGACGTACAGCAAGCAGATGTCGATCAGGATCGTGCCGGCCATGACGCTGTAGGCCCACGGGCTTTCCATCAGCTTCACTTCGATCAACACGCGCGACAGGCCGAATCCCACGACCCACGCATCAAAGCTCATGCAGATCCGGCGAAACGTCTCGGCGTCCAGCCGCCGGATCAGCCAGGCACCGAGCGGTATGCCGAGGACAACGCAGGGAACGAGCACGAACAAGAGGCTCCGGCTCTCGTCGATGAACAGACCGAGCTTGTAGTACGCGATTGCAGTCAGGCTGGACTCCGCCACCCGAACCAGTGCGAGACCGGCCCGAAACTCATCTTTGACGAGGCCCTGATTGTTGAAAAGGATCGCCAGCGGAGGGCCCGAAATGGTCGTGACCGAGTACAAGACCCCGAGCATCGTTCCAAAAGGCAAACCGACCAGCCATTTCGACTGGATCGGCCTCCGCCAACCGGCCGCCTGCAGCAGAATGAGCGGCAGAATGATCGAGTAGGTGGCGAACTTGGTCCAGCCGGGCTGAAGCGACGTCAGCGCAAAGGCTCCGACCGCGATGCCGGGCAGCATACCGATGAGAATAGGCAGCACGCGCCGCCACACGGCCGGAACACCGCTCAGGTTGATGCACAGAACATACAGATTGACGAAGACTTCGACGAGGACCACCGCGGGATTGAGGACGCGGTTGGTGTAGAAGACGAGTGCGACCGGCACCGTGAGCGAGGAAAACCCGTAACCAAGCGCGCCATTCACAAACGCCGCAAACAGCGCGATCACGGCAAGAACGATCACAGCAGAATCAATCGAAAGCATCTCTGGCTTTTACCGGATCAGTCGCCTTGCCCACGGCATTATAGCCCAACGAAGGGAACGCGGTGCCGAAAGCTGATTGGACCCACAGGTCGCGATCCCATCCATCGCAGGGGTACCAAAGCTCCTGCGCCGGGAAACACCATGGGCCTGCCTCCCGTCAGGAACCTGTCCGGGAGCCGCCCTCCCCCTTGAGCTGATCGAGGCCCGCAACGGCACCTTTCCAACCCGCTTTCGTAAGGCACCGTGGCATATTGGTCACGAGAACGGCATCAGACCGATTTGCAATCCGCTGAACTTGCTGCCATTTCTTCGGCACGCATCGCTTTGGTGCCATCAAAGGGGCCCGTCCGGCTCATGTTGTTGCTTGAGTCGCTTCCAACCGTTATCGGCGCCGCCGCCATTGCCCCCGCATTGCTGGTGTTGTGGCTCGTCATCGCCGCCGACGAGCGCCCCGGACCGCCGGTGCAGGTGTGGCTCGCCTTCGTGCTCGGCGCGGCCAGCATCTCGCTGCTCGGCCTGGCGCGAATTCCGTTCAATGCGCTGCTCGCCATTCCCGACAATCCCTGGGCGACGCAGGCGATGCGTGCAGCTTTCGGGGTCGCGGCACCGGAGGAGATCGTCAAGGTGCTCGTCATCGTCGTCATCTCGACGCGGCGCCGCGCCTTCGCCGATCCGATGGATACGGTGGTCTATGGCGCGGCCGCCGGACTTGGATTTGCCGCCTATGAGAACCTCGCCTATCTGGTCCAGCACAAGGACATGTGGCGTGCGCTCGCGGCGTTGCGCAGCGTGCTCACGGTGCCGTTCCACGGCGCGCTCGGTATCATCGCCGGCGCCTATCTTGCGATCGCGCGCTCCGGCGGCGCGCTCGGCGCCTACCGGGGTCACCGCGACTGGGCGCGCATGACGAACTGGGCGCTGGTGCTGGTCGCGCCGGTCGCGCTGCACGCGGCGTTCGATTTTCCGCTGCTCGCGCTCCAGCGCATCCCCGACCTCGGCTCGACCACGCGGCTGCTGCTCGGCTCGGCCAGCGTGCTGATCGGCTTCTCCTCGATCGGCTTTGCGATCCGCCTGGTGCGACGCCTCGGCAAGCATCATGCGCCGCGCACCGATGTTGCGCGCGAGCGGCTCAGCCAGTTGCGGCGGATGTGGGCGCTGCTGCTGATCGGCGGCGGCGCCGGCTTTGCCGGCGTCTCCTTCCTGCTCACCTCGCTGCATCATTGGTACGTCAATCCCGAGCGCAATGCATCGTTCATCCTGGTCCCGATCGGCTTCACCTCGATCCTGATCGGACTGGCGCTGCTGATCGCGACCACCGCGGTCTACTTCCTCGGCCGCAACCGGATGCGGACCGCCTCGGAGGGCTTTCCGTCCGCACCCGGTCAAAGCTAGCGCCCCGGCCGGCACCGCTCCCCTTGCAAAACAACCTCGGCAGGTTCAGGGAAAGACACAGACCAGGCGCGAGAGGACGATGGGGCACAACTACAAGAATTATCGGGCGGATATCGATGGCCTGCGGGCCGTTGCCGTCTCGTTGGTCGTGCTCGGCCACGCGTTCCCGCAATACGTTCCCGGGGGTTTCGTCGGGGTCGACATCTTCTTCGTCATTTCCGGCTACCTGATCACCGGGATCATCTATGGCGACATTCAGAACGGGAGCTTCAGCCTTGCGACGTTCTATGCGCGTCGCATTCGCAGGATTTTTCCCGCCCTGATCGTCGTCTTGATCGCCGCCTTCATCGCCGGATGGCAGCTTCTGATGCCGAGCGAGTTGGTGGCCCTTGGAAAGGAGATTGCGGCAGGCGCGGGTTTCTCGGCAAACCTGCTGTTCTATTCGGAGGGTGGCTATTTCGATGCGGCCGCGCAAACGAAGCCGCTGCTCCATCTCTGGTCGCTCGGCATCGAGGAACAGTTCTATCTTGTCTGGCCTTTGCTGCTGTGGGCGCTGATGCGATGGCGGATCGCCGCTGCCGCTCCCCTTGCCCTGATCTTCATCGCATCGCTTGTCGCAAATATCCTGGTCGTTCGAACCAACCCTGAAGCCGCATTCTACCAGCCGTTCACGCGGGCGTGGGAGCTCGCAGCCGGAGCATTGGTGGCCGTCTGCCTGCCCAACGGATTCTCCGCGGCGCGCGATCTTCTCGGATGGTCCGCGCTCGCAGTGATCGCGGCGATAACCGCGTTCTATTCGCCCTCCATGACCTACCCCGGGATCGCAGCGGTGGCGCCGGTCGCCGCAGCAGCTGCCCTCATCATGTCAGGTCGCAATCGATTTCTCTCGACCCGTACCGCGGTCGCGATCGGGCTGATCAGCTATCCGCTCTACCTCTGGCATTGGCCGATCCTGGTTTTTGCGGCGAGCTTCAAGGGTCGTCCCCTGACTTTGGCCGAGAACGGGCTGGCCGTTGGGGCCAGCTTCATTCTGGCCTGGGCAACCTATCGCTACGTCGAGCGCCCAATCAGGTTCGGGCAGTGGCGGGTGGCGCCGGTCCTTGCGGCATCGATGGTGGCCGTTGCATCGGTGGGAGCGTTGGCGATCGTCGACGGCTTTGCCTTTCGGCTTCCGGCGATCGTTCGCGAAGCTGGCGCCATGACCGTATCCAGGGACTTCCTGAGATACGGCGAATGCCATATCTCCGCTTCCGCCGATCCCGCGTTTGATCCGAGTTGCGTCGACGCCAGCAAGCGCCCGCTTGTTTTCGTATGGGGCGATTCGACCGCCGGCATGCTTGCCGCCGGGCTGCGGCAAGTCCAGGGCGATCAATTCGGGTTAGCCCAGTTCACCGTCAATTCCTGCCCGCCGCTCTTCACCACGCAGGCCGAGACCATTCCGTTTTGTGTTCAAACCAACCGCCACATCGTTGCTGCGGTTGCCCGCTCGCACCCCGATGTCGTGCTCCTGCACCTGGTGTGGAGCAGAGAACCCACCGCCGACGATCTCCGCCCGACGATTGCCGCCCTCAGACAGGCCGGCGCCGTTCGTGTCATCCTGGTCGGCCCTGTCCCGGTCTGGACCGACACGGTGCCCCATCTGACGGTGCAATATTTCCTGCGCCATCATGCATTGATCCCGGAACGCAGCCACGACGTGCAATCGACCAAGCAGACTGACAACAGGGTTGGGCAGATCGCCGCCGATCTCGGGATCGAATATCTGTCGCCCTATGACGAGCTGTGCAACGCGGACGGATGTCTGACGAGGGTCGGGACCAGCGCAAACGACCTGGTATCGGCCGACTTCCTGCATCTGTCGCCGCGCGCCTCGCGATATCTGGCGGCCAAGCTTGTGCCAAGGATTCTGGCTGTCGAAAACCGCCATGCGGAAAGATGAGCGCACAGCTATTGCTGCCGCGACTGACGGGCTGACCATTTATAACGGGTTAGGATAGACTGCACACGCGCAGATCCGGAGAGCCGCGATGACCCTGTCCAACGACCTCGACAAGCTGCGATCGGAGATGCAGGCCGCGGTGAAGGCGCACTGGAAGGCGTTCCTGTTCGAAGGCATTCTGCTCGTGATCCTCGGCATCGCCGCGATGATCGTGCCGACATTCGCGAGCCTCGCCGTCACCATCTTCCTCGGCTGGATGTTCCTGATCTCAGGCATCGGCGGGCTGATCGTGACGTTCTGGGCGCGCAACATGCCGGGCTTCTGGTGGTCGCTGATTTCGGCCGCGCTCGCCGTGCTGGCCGGCATGGTGCTGCTCGCCCGTCCGATGCAGGGCGTGCTGACGCTGACCATCGTGGTCGGCGCCTATTTCGTCGCCGAGGGCGTCGCCACCATCATGTACGCGCTGGAGCACCGCCGCGAATTGTCGGGACGCTGGTCGTGGCTGCTGATCGCCGGCCTGATGGACGTCGTGATCGCCTTCTTCATCATCGCCGGCTTGCCGGAATCCGCAGGATGGGCGATCGGCCTCCTCGTCGGCCTCAATCTGATGTTCGGCGGTGCGACCCTGATCGGCATGGCGTTGGCGGCGCGCAACACCTGACGCCGAACCGCGGGGGGGCTTGCTTTTGGGGGGTGACAGCCCCAAATCCCTGCGCTATAGAGCCGCCCCATGATCACATCCGCCACCAGCTATTTTTGGTACTTTAGCTACGACAGCTCGCTGGCGGCAGGAGGATCGCGCTCAATCTGAAGAATTGCAGCAAACGTCCAAAACAAGCCGCCAGACCTGGCGGCTTTTTTGTGTGCCGGCAGGTCCCGAACTCCAAAGGAGCCAGCCGTGTTGAGTACGACAGACGATCTTCGCATCAAGGAATTGAAAGAGCTCAGTACGCCCGAAGAGGTGATGCGGGAGGTCCCGCGCACCCTGACGGCGACCCGGGTCGTGATGGGCGCCCGCAACGCCGTCCACGCGATCCTGAACGGCACCGATGACCGCCTGCTGGTCGTCGTCGGCCCCTGCTCCATCCACGATCCCGCGGCGGCCGTCGACTACGCCGAGCGCCTCGCCAGCCTGCGCGAACAGCTCGCCGACCGCCTCGAGATCGTGATGCGGGTCTATTTCGAGAAGCCCCGCACCACCGTCGGCTGGAAGGGGCTGATCAACGATCCCGATCTCGACGGCAGCTTCGACATCAACAAGGGCCTGCGGCTCGCCCGCAACGTGCTTTCGGCGGTGAACAATCTCGGCCTGCCGGCCGGCACCGAATTCCTCGACATGACGACGCCGCAGTACATCGCCGATCTGGTCTCCTGGGCCGCGATCGGCGCGCGCACCACCGAGAGCCAGATCCATCGCGAGCTGGCTTCCGGGCTGTCCTGCCCGGTCGGCTTCAAGAACAGCACCGACGGCGGCGTGCGGATCGCGGCGGACGCGGTGAAGTCGGCCTCGCACCCGCATCACTTCATGGCGGTCACCAAGGGCGGCCGTTCGGCGATCGCCGCCACCAGCGGCAACGAAGACTGCCACGTCATCCTGCGTGGCGGCCGGGCGCCGAATTATGATGCCGCGAGCGTCGATGCTGCCGCCGCCGAACTCGGCCGCGCCGGTGTCGCAGCGCGGCTGATGATCGACACCAGCCACGCCAACAGCAGCAAGAAGCCGGAGAACCAGCCGGCGGTTGCCGCCGACATCGCGCGCCAGGTCGCAGGCGGCGAACAGCGCATCATCGGCGTGATGATCGAGAGCAATCTTGTTGCGGGACGCCAGGACGTCGTGCCGGGCAAGGCGCTGACCTACGGCCAGAGCATCACGGATGGCTGCATCGACCTCGGGACGACGGCTGACGTGCTGAAGCAGCTGGCCGATGCCGTCGACGCAAGGCGCAGCGTGCGGCGTGACGGCCTGCAGGAGCGTTCGGCCTGACGCGGCCGAACGGATTGAGCGTTGCCGGCGGGGCGTACATCGCGCTCCGCCGGTCTCTTCCGTGGCTTAGCAGCCGCGGCAGATGCTCTTGATCTTCTTGTCGAGCGCCGCGTCTTCCTTGTTGGCCTGACTGTTCGGATCGCTGATGTTCTTCTCGCTGCCAACGTCGCCGCGGCGCGGCTGACGATGTCCGATCGGCGCCTCCGGGACCGTCCCGCCCTTCTGCATGGAGGACGATCCGCCCTGCTGCTGCGCCCATGCCTGGGACATGCCAAGCTGGGGCGCTCCGGCCGCAACCATCATCAGAGCCATCAACAAAACTGTCTTCCGCATCTCGCGTCTCCGCTTCTCAACCCTATCGCGCCCGTTCCGGGACCTCGACGGTAGCACAGTTGCGTCGCCCCTGCGCTGCGCAATCCTGTACCTTCCGTATATCGGCCATCGTGCCAAGGAGCCAGATTCCCGCGGCGACCAGCACCACAAAGAAGCCGAACATCACAGCATTTTCGATGCTGCGGTTGCCCTCGTCCTCGGGCGGCTCCTGCCGTCCGTCCCTGGCCCCGCTCATCGCCGCCGCCTCAGGATTGCGGCGGGTAAAGATGAACGTCGCCGCAATAATCGACGATACGGTAGCGCCGTTCCACCGGATCTTCACGTTCGCGGGAAGCCGGCTGCGACAAATAGCTCGGGCCGATCGGCGCCTTGCCGTGGCCGCCGGGGATGTCGAGCACATAATCCGGCTGACATAGTCCGGACACACGCCCGCGCAACGCCCGCATCAGTTCCTGCCCGGCTTCGATCGTGGTGCGCAAATGCGCTGTGCCGGGCGCAAGGTCGCCGTGATGCAGATAATAGGGCTTGATCCGGCACTCGACGAAGCCGCGCATCAGCGCCTCTAGCGTCGCAGCATCGTCATTGACGCCGCGCAGCAGGACGGACTGGCTCACCAAGGGAATGCCGGCGTCGGCAAGGCGCGCGCATGCCGTGCGGGCATTGTTGCTCAGCTCACGCGGATGGTTGGCGTGGATCGCAATCCAGGTCGTCGCGCCTTCGACCCGCAATGCCGCGACCATCTCGGGATTGATACGGCCCGGATCGGCGATCGGAACACGGGTGTGGAGGCGAACGATCTTCACATGATCGATGTCGGCGAGATCGGCCATGATCTCGGTCAGCCTGCGCGGCGACAGCATCAAGGGATCGCCGCCGGTCAGGATGACTTCCCAGATCTCCGGATGGCTGCGGATGTAATCCAGCGCCGCGCGGTAGGCGTCATCGGACAAGGCCGAGGCCTTTCCCGGCCCGACCATTTCGCGCCGGAAACAGAACCGGCAATACACCGCGCAGACATGGACGAGCTTGAACAACACCCGATCGGGATAGCGATGCACGATTCCGGCGACCGGCGAATGCGCGTCGTCGCCGATCGGATCGGCGTTCTCGCCCGGCTGCTCGACGAGTTCGTCGGCGCGCGGGATGAATTGCCGCGCGATCGGGTCGGCGGGATCAGCCGGGTCAATCAGCGCGGCGAGGTCCGGCGTCACCGCGACCGCGTAGCGCGCAGCCACCCGCTCAAGCTCGGCAAGTGCTGCGACCGGCGCGAGCCCGGCATCGACCAGCTCGCGCGGCTGTCGCAGCGTCGCCGCCAGTTTTGGATCGATCCTGTTCATGTCTCTCCCGCAGGCGGTGTCCAGACCACCTGATCAATTCGTGGCGCGCCGCTCGCGAGCATCACCAGCCGGTCGAAGCCGAGCGC
This sequence comes from Bradyrhizobium sp. UFLA01-814, assembly GCF_046718885.1. NCBI lineage: Bacteria > Pseudomonadati > Pseudomonadota > Alphaproteobacteria > Hyphomicrobiales > Nitrobacteraceae > Bradyrhizobium > Bradyrhizobium sp. UFLA01-814. Next base: position 35,348 of record NZ_JAQOSR010000037.1, read on the forward strand.
GACGCCGCTGGCCTCCGGCATCTGGCCGACCGCGGCAAGGAAATCGTCGTCGAGCGGATAGCGCTCGCCATAACGGCGGGCCTTCTCGTCCATCGCTGCGGTGAAACGATGGCGCTGCTCGGCCGCATCGGTCAGCTCGCCAAAACCGTTGGCGAGCTCGACGCCGCAGGCATAGACCTCGAAACGCTCGGCGACATCAGGATCGCCGGCCTTGGTGCGCGCCAGCGCGGCCTCTGGCGAGGGATATTCGAACAGCACCGTCAGACGGCCCTGCCCCAGTTGGGGCTCGACATGCTCGACCAGCACCTTGCTGAAGATATCGGACCAGGTGTCGTCATCTGCAACCCGCACCCGCGCTGCTGCAGCCGCCGCAAGCGCCTCGCGATCGCCCGCGCCGCCCGTGATCGTCGCCAACAGATCGATGCCGGCGAAGCGCTCGAAAGCTGCCGCGACCGTCAGCAATTCCGGATCGGCAAAGGGATCGGCCATCCTGCCACGGAATGAAAACCGCCCGATCCCGGTCGCCTGCGCCGCATGGGCGATCACGACGATCGTGTCGGCCATGATGGCGTCATAGCCGGCATTGGCGCGGTACCATTCGAGCATGGTGAATTCGGGCAGATGCAGGTCGCCGCGCTCGCGGTCGCGGAACACCCGCGCGAACTCGTAAATCTTCGGCTCGCCGGCCGCGAGCAGCTTCTTGCAGGCGAACTCCGGCGAGGTGCGCAGATAGCGCGGCGCATGCGAGCCATCGGTCTGCCTGAGCTCAGTGCGGGGCGCGTGCAGATGGGTCTCGTTGCCCGGCGAGATCTGCAGGATCGCGGTCTCGACCTCGGCAAATCCCTGCTCCTCGAACCAGGCGCGCAGCGCTCGCGTGATCGCCGTCCGCGCCTGCAGGAACGGCCTGCGGTCGGCATAGCGCTGCGGCATCCACCAGGGCGACGGCCGGTCATGAGCTGTCATCGCCAGAGCATCCTCATGGATTCAACATCAACGAGCCGCCATCCGCACTCAAAAGTCTTGCACAACCGATTGATTCCACACAAGTTCATAACCCCGCACAGCCCCGGCCTTCGCGGAACGCGGAGAGGCTGGTCCCTTCTTGTCGAAAGACGCGCACCTTGTCCATGTGCGCGCCTGGCTGAACCTGAACGACCGCTCGACATCCAAGGAGAGGAACGCCTTTCCCCTGGGTCGAGGACTGGCGTTGCCTCTACTGAGGACCGGCACATTCTCGGTTCCGGCGAGCTTCGCCGAGCACAACCGGACTGCACTGAAAACGCCCGATCCGGCCCAAAAATAGGGCCGATCGACGCGGCCGGGACGGTTCGCAACCTTGCGAATTCGGCCGCAAAAGACTGGCATCTCAGGGACAAATCAGTATGTTGCAGCCCGAAATCGCCGCCATGGCCGAGGGGCTGCCGATCCGGTTGGCGCCCTTAGGCTCTCAAATTCAGGAAAACACCTTTGAAAGTCATCGCCAGTTCCATCCGCAAGGGCAACGTCATCGAGCAGGACGGCAAGCTCTATGTGGTCCTTTCCGCCGAGAACATTCATCCCGGCAAGGGCACCCCGGTCAGCCAGATCGAAATGCGCCGCATCGGCGACGGCGTGAAGGTCTCGGAGCGCTACAAGACCACCGACCAGGTCGAGAAGGCCACCGTCGAGGACCACAACTACAACTACCTCTATGAAGATGGCGACGGCTTCCACTTCATGAACAACGACAACTACGACCAGGTCCAGGTCTCCAAGGAAATCGTGGGCTCGTCTGCGCCGTATCTGCAGGAGAACATGACCGTGAAGCTCTCGATGCACGAGGGCAATCCGGTCGCGATCCAGCTGCCGCAGCGCGTGACGCTGGAAGTGGTCGAGACCGAGCCCGTGACCAAGGGCCAGACCGCCTCCTCGTCCTACAAGCCGGCCATGCTCTCCAACGGCCTGCGCACCGGCGTGCCGCCGCACATCACCACGGGCACCCGCATCGTGGTCATGACCGAGGACGGTTCCTACGTCGAACGCGCCAAGGACTGAGCGCTTGAGGCGCGGTGGGATTTGAAATGAATCGTCACCGCGCCTCAACTTGTTGGTTAAGCATCAACTTTACCGAAAACCGCTACACACTTTTCCGGAACTTGCTTTAGTCTCTCGGGCGAACAGACATGAGCCCGGGGAGTGCAGTGAACAGGAAGGTGGTCAGCTTCGTCAGTTGCTGGCTGGCAGCCCTGCTCGCGCCTCTTCACGGCGCTCATGCCGACGAATTCCGAACGCCATCGATCTCGGCCATGCGGGTCGAATGGCGTGCCGTGCTCGACCAGTTGCGGCAGGAGATCGGCAGCCGCCCGGCCGTCTCCGCCGGCTTCACTTTCGCCGGACAACGCCGCGTTCCCGCCACCGATCCGCGGGCGACGCCTGCGCTGGTGCAGTTGGACGCGGTGACGGCGCCGCTGTTTCCCGGCATCGCGCAGAGCCCGATCCCGGTGCTGCTGCCGTTCGATCCCGCCAGCTATCTCGACGCGCGGCAAAACGGTGCGCCGGACAGCCTGTCGATCGCGCGCTACCAGGCCGACTTCCGCGCGGTCGATTTCTTCCATGCCGGTGCGTCGGGCTACGATGCCGTGTTCTCGCTCGACCCCGGCGCCGGCGACGGCATGCCGCCGCGAACATTTGCGAAGCCGGTCGAGGTGCAGATTTCCGGCTCGATCCTGGTCTACGACCTCGCCGACCGGCTCGGCGGCAAGGGCGAGCCGGTCAAGACGCTGGCCGCGCAGTTTCCGGACCTGCGCCGCTTCATTCGCGAGGGCTATGTCCGCTACGCCTTCACCCGCTTCGGGATTCCCTATGTCGTGTCGATCCAGTGCCTCGACAGCGCGCCGCGGCCGAAGCGGCTGGCCTGCCGCGAGGCCTATCCGGTCGTCGAGCGCTTTCTGAAGGCTTTGCGCATCGCCGGCGGCCAGCCTTCACCGCCGCGCAGCGACGTCGACATCGCCGAGCGGCCCGCCGCGCAATCCACCGACTTCACCTACCACCCGAGCGGCGACATCGTCGCAGGCAGCGGCGGCCGCAGGCAACAAGGTGGTCACGCCGACTTCACCGTCTATTCGCAGATCCGCTTTCCGCTCGAGAGGGCGCCGGCCTTCGCGCACTCGCAATCCTTCGCCAGGCGCAAGCCCGGCGCGGCCGTCGACGCGTATCCCTGGCAGGACAATTTCTGCGAGGCGCGCAGCTTCGAGGTCGGCCAATGCGCCAGCGGCTACGGCCATCAGGGCCAGGACATTCGCCCCGGCGCATGTCCTGTCGACAGCAAGGATGGTTGCGATCCCAAACAGCAGGCGGTCGTTGCGGTGCGCGACAGCATCGTGATCCGCTCGCCGCAACAGCAGGCCGCGACATTGCAGGTCAACACCCGCACCGAGCACGTCCGCTTCCGCTACATGCACATGAACCCGTCAGTGATGGATGCCGACGGCCTGCTCAACGGACGCCGCGTCAGCGAGGGCGAGAAGATCGGCGTGGTCTCGAACTATCTCGACCACCCCAACGGCACGTCGCGGCATCTGCATTTCGACGTCCAGGTGTTCACGCGCGACGGCTGGCTGTGGGTCAATCCCTACACCACGCTGGTGTCGGCCTATGAGCGGCTGATCCGCGGCCGCGGCCGCGAGATCGGACCGGAGCCCGGACCTGCGGCCGCCGTGGCCCATGCCCTGCCTGACGACGTCCTGCATCGCATCGACACCCAGGAGGGTGGCGGCAATTAGAGTGTTGTCGAGCGAACGGGACACCGGTTCGGGGCGCACTGCCAAAATATCGAAAACAACCCCATGCAAAGTGGCCGGCGGCTGCCGTCGTTCGACACGACAACTTGACACGTCGGGCAAATCGGCGGCATTATTCCATTATTCCGAAATTGTGCAAACGCCCACCGCAGGTTCCATTCGGAATCGTATCGATGCGCGCCATGTCGCGGCGACAATTGCCAGCTTGAATGATCATGATGGAAGCAGCAAACCGCGGGAACCTGTCCCGCTTCGACCATCGGACGCAAGTCTCTATCAGATGCCCGTTCAGGCTGGACCATAACCAAGCATGCTCTCGACCTTCAGCTGGTTCTTTCTCTCGGTGAAGGGCCGCATCAGCCGGCAGGAATTCGGCCTGGGATTTTTCGGCCTCGTGCTGGTCGACATGCTCGTCATTCGCGTCGGCGTGAGGCTCGACCTTGGCCCACGATATTACGACAACAGCCCGCCCGCCGACGAATTGTCCGTGCTGCGCTTGCTGCTCATGCTGTCATTGTGGCCGTTCGCCGCGATCCTGGTGAAGCGGCTGCACGACCTCAACGTCTCGGGCTGGTGGGCGCTGACGATCCTCGCCATTCCCCACCTCGCCGCCGCGCTGCACGTCAAATACTGGATCCCCTATCTGGCGCTCGTCGCAACGCTGAGCGTGCTGCCGGGATCGAAGGGTGACAACCGGTTCGGCCGCGATCCGCTGGCGCGTGCCGGCATCTAGCGCCTTGCGCCGCGGTTGCGATCAATCGATCTCAATCGCCGCCAACGTCTCCTTGACCCGCCTCTGAGCGTCCGCAGGGAGCGGCAATATCGGACGTGGAGGCTCGGCCGCACAGATCCCTCTGAGATTGGCAAGTGCGTAGACGACGCGCAGACTGGAATATGTCCTGAACAGATCCCAAAGCGGCTGCAGACGCGCGTTGAGCTCTCGCGCCCGGGCCGCATCGCCGCTCGTCGCGGCGCGAACGATGTCCACGCAGATCTTCGGGAAGATTCCTGCGACAACGCTGTACCAGGTATCTGCGCCCGCCAGCAGCGCCTCGGTGCAATTCCAGTCGGCGCTGTAACCCAACGCAACGCCGTCCGGAACGACAGCCCGCAATTCCCTGAGATGGCCCGCCACCGTCGAAGCATCCAGCGCCGGACTTTTTACCGCGACGATTCCGTCCACACGCCCCAACCGGCCGATGAGCGCCGGCGTGAATTGAAAATGAGTCGTTCCGGGATTGTCATAGATGCAGATCGGCAATCCGCTCTCTCGGGCCACGGTTTGAAAATGCTCAAAGACCTCGTCATCGGTCAGCGGCGTATAGGAAACCGCCGCCAGCAGGCCTGCCGTCGCGCCCGCATCACGCGCATCCTGGGCCAGCCGCACCGCATCGTCGGTGCGCAGTGCGCCGATGCCAACCAGTACTGGTGTATTGCCGTCTGCCAAGGCGGTGGCCGCCTGCACGGCGCGCCGCCGCTCATCGCGGCTGAAATACGGATATGAGCCGGTACTTCCGAGCAGCCCGACCGAATCCACCTTCGCCGCAATCAAGGGGTCGAGCAAGGCGCGGAGCGCACCCACATCGACCCGTCCATCCCGGTTCGAAGGCGTTATCGGGAAGGCAGAGAGCCCCTTCAGACTGATCATCGATTCGTCCCTCGTCGGCGGCTGTCGCCATAAGCTGCCGCGCAATCAATCGACCCGCCGCGTCGCGCGCAAGGTCCAGTTTCACGCGAACTGGGCACCAAACTGGTCCAGCGCTTCCCGCCGGTCGTTATTCGAGCATCGTGGTCAGCTGCGCGCCCTCGTCGGCCACAAACACCGCGATCAGCTCCGCCGGCTCCGTGGTGCTCGCATTGGCCGAAACCATGTGGGTCGACCCCGGCGGCTCGAAAAAGGACTGGCCGACTTTGAAGGTCTCGACCGGCCCGCCGCCGAGCTGGGAGCGGATTTCACCCTTGGTGATGTAGGCCGTCACCGAACCGGAATGGCGGTGCGGCGGTGTGAAGCCGCCGGGACCATAGAACACGCGCACCACCGTGACGCGCTTGCCCGCCACATTGGGCAGCGCGTGCGAGGTGATGACCTCGACCTTGTCGAGCGGCGACGCCGCATTGGCGCTGGCGCACAGCGGCGCGATGACAGAGGAGATCGCGTCCATCGGGGTCGGCAGTGCCTTGCCGATCACGAAGGCGGAGGCCAGTCCCGCGATCACGGCCAGCGCGACCGGCCGCGGCGGCCGCGCGAATGGAAGAGATGGAGTCATTGCCATCGAGGTCATTGTTTTCTCCCTGTCAGTCGCCGTTTGATTGGTCTCGACGTTACGAAGCCGCCGCGTCCGCACGCTGCCGGCGCGGCGGCGGCGTCCAGCGATAGGCCGCGCCGAACCGGTTCCAGACATTGATCGATGCGATCGCCGAGGTCAGGTAAGTCAGCTCCTGCTCGGAGAATTCGGCGGCGGCCTGCGCATAGACCTCGTCGCTGACGCCGTTCGGCAGGGTCGTCAACGCTTCGGTCCAGGCAAGCGCGGCGCGCTCGCGCGGCGTGAACTGCGGCGCCTCGCGCCACACCACGACGAGGTTCAGCTTGTCGGTGGGCACGCCGAGGCTCTCGCCCTGCAGGATGTGATACTGCACGCAGAAGGCACAGCCGTTGATCTGCGAGGCGCGCAGCTTGACGAGTTCGAGCAACTGCTTGTCGAGGCCGGCCTTCGCGGCGAACTGGCCGAGTGCGCGCACCGCGGCGAAGACGTCGGGCGCGAGCTTCTCGAAGTCGGTGTATTCATTGCGGGCATGTGACATTGGCCTGGCCTCATGTTATCAGTGTACTGAGATATTATCAGAGCTCTGATATCACCGGCAAGATGCGGATATCGGCAAAGGCGACAGCAGGCGACATGGCGGCAATGCAGAAACGAGGCAAATCCGGCACCGCCGAGCGGCGTCCGGCCGGAAAAGCCGCCGGCCGAAGGGCCGCAGCGAATGTGGGATCGACCGCCGCCGACGTCCTGCTCGCCCCTTCCGTTCCGGCGCCGGGCGAAGGCAAGCGCGGCGAGCAGGGCTACCTCGCCTATCTGCTGCGCCAGGCCCACGCGGCCTCGCGGCTGTCGATGGAGCGTCAGTTGGGACGGCTCGGCGTCACCTCGCCGCAATTCGTCGTGCTGACGATGCTGAAAGCCTATCCGGGGCTCTCAGGCGCCGATCTGGCTCGCGTCGCGCTGCTGACGCCGCAGACCGTGAGCGTGATCATCCGCAACCTGGAGCGCGACGGCGCCATCAGCAAGACGCCGCACCCCGTCCACGGCCGCGTGTTGCAATGGACCCTGACCAGCCATGGAACCGCGCTGCTGGAGAAATGCCGGCAGATCGCCCAGGCCCAGGAACGCCGGCTCGCCGCCGGCCTCGATGCCAGGTCGGAACAGGTGGTGCGCCGGTGGCTGTCAAAAATCGCCATAGATTTGCAGGATAGTTAGAGCATGACCCGGAAAAGTGGGAACCGGTTTTCCCTCGCGACAAACGCGGAACGCGTTTGCGCGGAGGTCATGCTCAAAACAATGGCTCCTGCGGCGGTGTGGCTTTTGGCTCACCCGATCGGCGCCGCTACACTGGCCCGATGAAACAGCCTGATTCTCCGAAATCCCCTGCCCGCCGCGCCGTCCTGAAGGCCGGGCTCGCGGCCGGCGTGGTGCTCGTCAATCCGCTCGGCGCGCTCGCCGCCGCCCCTCCGGGCTTCGACCAGTGGCGCGACAATTTTCGCGCCCGCGCGCTGGCAAAAGGCATTTCGGAGGCGACCTGGACTCGCTGCATGGGGCGGGTCGAGCCCGACATGAGCGTGTTCAGGCAGATGCGCAACCAGCCTGAATTCCACGAGCAGATCTGGCAGTACATCAATCGCCGCGTCTCCGACTGGCGGGTCATTCACGGCAAGGAGGCGTTGAAGAAGAACGAGGCGCTGTTCGGCCGGATCGAACGCGACTTCGGTGTCGAGCGCGGCACGCTGCTCGCGCTGTGGGGCGTCGAGTCCGCCTATGGCGATCCGCTGGTGCAGCAGAACCACATGACGCCGGTGTTTCCCTCGCTGGCGGCGCTCGCCTGGAACGAGCCGCGCCGCAAGGCCTATTGGGAGACCGAACTGATCAACGCGATGAAGATCGTGCAGCGCGGCTGGAGCACGCCTGAGGAGATGAACGGCTCCTGGGCCGGCGCGATGGGTCATTCGCAGTGGATGCCGGAAGTCTGGCTCAATGTCGGCTTCGACTATGACGGCGACGGCAAGGTCTCGCCGTTCGGCCGGCCCGACGACGCGCTGGGCTCGACCGCGAAATATCTCGTCAACCGCGGCAAGTGGCACCGCGGCGAGCATTGGGGCTACGAGGTCCGCGCGCCCGGCGGCCGCGCCAGCGGCAGCCGCACCTATGCGGCCTGGGCCAGCGCCGGCGTCGTCAGAGCCGACGGCCAGCCGTTTCCGCAGCCGAGCGCATCGGCGCAACTGTGGATCCCGGTCGCGGGTGGCCCGGCCTTCCTGCTTGGTCCGAACTTCAATTCGGTGAAGAGCTACAACCCGTCGATGAACTACGCGCTGGCGATCTGCCATCTCGGCGATCGCTGCATCGGCGGGCCGCCCTTCATCCAACCCTTCCCGGGCTCGGAGCGCGCGCTGACACTCGCCGAAGTGCAGGAGATGCAGACGCGGCTGACCAAGGCCGGCTTCGACACCGGCGGCACCGACGGCCGCGTCGGCAACGACACCATGAAGGCGATCAAGGATTTTCAGATCAAGATGGGCCTGTTGCCCGCCGACGGCTACGGCGGGCTCAAGGTGCTGGCGCGGTTGCGGCAAGGCGGCTAGCTCGCAGCACATACTCCGTGTCGTCCCTGCCTAGTGCGCAATTGCGCACGAAAGCAGGGACCCATAACCACAGATGATGATTGTTGCACACCGCTGGAATGACAAGTCCCGTTCACAACATCGGCCGCGGAGTATGGGTCCCTGCTTTCGCAGGGACGACGGCGGTTGGGATGCAAATGCGCCGCTCAACTCCTCGCAGCTGCGTAGCCCGGGTGAGCGAAAGCGATACCCGGGGCGGTTATCCCGCATGTCGCTCCGCTCATGCGGGCTACGACAGTTCGCTCCTACCGGCTCGCAGGCTGCCGCACGACGCCGCCGGCATTCATGCCGCCGTCGATCACGAGCTCAGTGCCGGTGACGTAGCGCGATGCGTCCGAAGCGAGATAGAGCACGCCTTGCGCGATCTCGATCGCCTGGCCGGCGCGTCCGAGTGGCGTGGCGAACCGGGCCCGCTCCTCCGGATCGATCGGCGCGTTCTGGCCGGCGCCGGTCGCGCCGGTCGGGATCTTGCCCCAGATCGGCGTGTCGATGATGCCGGGATGCACCGAGTTCACGCGGATGCCGTCGTTTACCTGCGCGCACTCCATCGCGATCGACTTGGCAAACAAGCGGACCGCGCCCTTGGTCGCGCTGTAGCCGGAGAGCGTCGCCGCACCGCGCAGGCCAGCCAGCGACGACATCATGATGATGGAGCCGCCGCCAGTTTTACGCATCAGCGGCAGGGAATGCTTCACGGACAGGAACACGCCGTCGATGTTGATGGCGGTCTGGCGGCGCCAGTCCGCGAGCGACATCTCGACAATCGAAGGCGCCCCGATGCCGATGCCGGCATTGGAGACCATGATGTCCAGGCGGCCATAGCGCTTGGCGATTTCAGCGACGACCTCGATCCAGCGCTCCTCGCTGGTGACGTCCTGCGGCAGAAAGCTCACCTTGCGGCCGGCCTTGGTAAGACGCGCAGCGAGTTCGGGTCCCCTCAACTCATCGATATCAGTCGCAACAACGGTCGCGCCTTCCTGCGCGAGCAATTCAACGATGGCCTCGCCAATGCCTGATGCGCCGCCGGTCACCAGCGCGACCTTGCCTTCAACCTGTCCTGACATGTCCTCTCCCAACGTTTCTTATCGGATCACCGTCGGGCCCTGATCCGGCACCGCGACGTCGAGGACACGGAATTGCACACGTTCGGTGCCTTGCCAACGGTCGACCGCAAGAGAGCCCGCCACGTGCAATTGTTGCCCGCGATTTTGCGTCAAGGCGCTGCCGAGCTTCTGTCCGACGGAACGGAACGCGATACCGTTGACGATGGAGCCGTCGCCGGACTTGAAGCGCAGCCGCAAATGCGCCTGCCCGACCTCGTCGGCATAGACCAGCTGATGCGACGGCAGCGCGATCACCGGTTCCGGATTGGCGCTGCCGAACGGGCCCGCGCGATTGAGCGTCGCGGCGAACTCCGGCGTCACCGCGCGCGCGGTCACGGCGCCGTCGATGAACAGCTCGTTCTCGTGACGCGAATTGGCGACGTCGGCCGCCAGCGCGCTCTCCATGTAGGCGCGGAATTCGGCGAGCTTCTCCTTGCGCAGCGTGACGCCGGCCGCCATCGCGTGGCCGCCGCCCTTCATCAGGAGGCCGTCATGCACCGCCTGCCGCACCGCCTTGCCGAGATCGACGCCGCCGATCGAGCGGCCCGATCCGGTACCGATGCCGCCGGGCTCCAGCGCGATCGCAAACGCGGGACGCGCGAACTTCTCCTTCAGCCGCGCGGCGACCAGCCCGACCACGCCGGGATGCCAGCCTTCCGCCGCTGTGACGATGACGGCGCCCTTGTCCTCGAGCCCGAGCGAAGCCAGCGCCTCGGCCTCGGCCTGTGCCTCGGCCGCCTGCTCGATGACGCGCCGTTCGGCATTGAGGCGATCGAGCTCGGCCGCGATCCGCGCAGCTTCGGAGACGTCGCCTTCGAGCAACAACCGCACGCCGAGATCGGCGCGCCCGATACGCCCGCCGGCATTGATGCGCGGTCCCAGCATGAAGCCGAGATGCCAGGCCTCCGGCGGGCCGTTGAGGCGCGCGACATCCATCAGCGCGGTGTGGCCGACATGGTCGCGGCGGCGCATCGCGATCAGGCCCTTGGCAACGAAGGCCCGGTTGAGCCCGATCAGCGGCGCGACGTCGGCCACGGTGCCGAGCGCGACGTGATGCAGCACGCTGAGCAGGTCCGGCTCCGGCATCTCGCCGGTCCAGAAGCCGCGCTGGCGCAGTTCGCGATTCACCGCGACCAAGGTCACCAGCACGAGGCCGACCGCCGCGAGATGGCCGAGCCCCGAGAGATCGTCGGGCCGGTTCGGATTCACCAGTGCGTCGACCTCGGGCAACACATCGCCGGTCTGATGATGATCGATCACGACGACCGACATCCCGAGCTTCCTGGCTTCCGCCAGCGGCTCGATGCTGGTGGTGCCGCAATCGACCGTGACGAGCAGCGTCGCGCCCTTTGCCGCCAGCGCGCGCACGGCGTCGACGTTCGGCCCGTAGCCTTCGAAAATGCGGTCGGGAATGTGGATCAGCGGGTCGAGCCCGCAATGGCGCAGATGCCAGGTCAGGAGCGCGGCCGAGGTCGCGCCGTCGACGTCATAGTCGCCGAAGATCGCAACCTTCTCGCCGCGATCAGCGGCATCCGCAATGCGCTTGGCTGCATGCTCCATCTCGGTGACCGTGTGAGGATCCGGCATCAGCTTGCGGATGGTCGGATCGAGGAAGTCGGCGACCTCGTCGATCGCGACGTCGCGCCCCGCCAGAACGCGCGCCAGCATTTCCGGCAGGTTGTGACGCTGCACGATCGCGAGCGCCCGCGCCGCCCCGCGCGCATCCAGCCGGTCGCGCCAGAGCTTTCCGGTCAGCGACCGCGTCACGCCGAGGAACGCCTGTGGCGCCTCGACGGGCAGTGCGGATGCGTGCAGCGTCATGATCCTTTCCCAATCAGGCAGGAATCGTAACGCTTCGATGATTTGTGGACCAGTTCTAGCAGCCCATCCGGCCGGCGATTTCCCCGAAATCCTTGGCCACGATGTCCCATTCGCCGGTAGCCTCGAAATCGTACTTCTGCAGCGGGCCGTATTCGGTCGGACGCGCGACGAAGGCGGTCTTCAGGCCGAGCTTCTGCGCGTGCTTCAGGTCGTAATTGTGGGCGGCAACCATCATCACCTGCTCCGGCGGCAGGCAGAGCAGCTTCGCGGCGCCGAGATAGGTTTCAGGGTCGGGCTTGTAGTGCTCGAACAGCTCGGCCGACATCACGAGGTCCCAGGGCAGGCCTGCGAACTTCGCCATATTGGTGAGCAGCGCGACGTTGCCGTTGGAGAGCGGCGAGATGATGTATTTGGTCTTCAGCCGGGTCAGGCCGGCGACGCTGTCGGGCCACGCGTGCAGGCGATGCCAGCCCAGCGTCAGATGCTGCAGGTCGGCCTCGGTCAGCCCCTTGACGTCGAACTGCGCGACGAGTTTTTCCAGCGAGCGGCGGTGCAATACGTCCAGGATGACGTAGCCGTTCTGCGGGTTCTTGCGCACCTCGTCCATCGAGGCCGCATAGACCGCGCGCCAGCCATCGACCAGCGCGGTCCAATCGGCCTTGATGCCGCGCGTCTCGCCCCATCTGGTGAAGTCGTTGATCAGGCTGGTGCGCCAGTCGACCACGGTCCCGAACACGTCGAATACCAGCGCCTTGACTCCGGACAGATCGGACATGCGCGTCTCCCTTTGTTGTTGTTTTTGGCCCGTCGTTCCGGGGCGATGCGAAGCATCGAACCCGGAACCTCGAGATTCCCCGATGCGCAATTGCGCATCTGTGGTTCGCGCTTCGCGCGCCCCGGAATGACGGTCGTTGTAGGCTCGTCCTCAGTCGAGGTGGAATTTCTCGAGCTGCCGATGCTCGGCCTTGATGTAGCGCACGGTGCCGGTGACCGAGCGCATCACGACGGTCTCGGTCTCGATCACGTCCTTCTTGAACTTCACACCGGTCAGCAGCGAGCCGGTGGTGACGCCGGTGGCGGCGAACAGACAGTCGCCCTTGGCCATGTCCTCGATGCCGTAGATCATCTTCGGATCGGTGACGCCCATCTTGTGGGCGCGCTCGCGCTTCTCCTCGGTGTCGAGGATCAGGCGGCACTGCATCTGGCCGCCGATGCAGCGCAGCGCCACCGCCGCGAGCACGCCCTCGGGCGCGCCGCCGGTACCGATATACATGTCGACGCCGGTCTCATCGGGCTTGGCACAGTGAATGACGCCGGCGACGTCGCCGTCGGTGATCAGCTGCACGGCAGCGCCGGTCGAACGCACGCTGTTGATGATGTCGGCATGGCGCGGACGGTCGAGCACCAGCACGTTGATCGCGCTGGGGTCGACGCCCTTGGCCTTGGCGAGCCGGCGGACGTTGTCGGCCGGCGGTGCGTCGAGCTCGATCACATTCTTGGCGTAACCCGGACCGATCGCGATCTTCTGCATGTAGACGTCGGGCGCGTGCAGCAGCGTGCCGCCATCGGCCATCGCCATCGTGGCGATCGAGCCCGGCATGTTCTTGGCGCACAGCGTGGTGCCTTCGAGCGGGTCGACCGCGATGTCGACCTTGGGGCCGGCGTTGAGGCCGACCTTCTCGCCGATGAACAGCATCGGCGCCTCGTCGCGCTCGCCCTCGCCGATCACGATGGTGCCCTCGATCGGCAGCTTGTTGAGCTCGCGCCGCATCGCATCGACCGCGGCCTTGTCGGCGGCCTTCTCCTGGCCGTGGCCGCGCAGCCGCGCGGCCGACACCGCCGCGCGCTCCGTCACGCGCACGATTTCGAGCGTCAGGATGCGCTCGAGCAGCATCTGCGGCGGAACGGAAATATGGGTCGACATCGGCGTACTCCTTAAGCCTCGGGGACAGGCCAGCCTGCCCGCATCAATCGTCTCACGCCCGACCCGTTCAGGCCATGCGCTAGTTTTTCTCGATCCGGATCACCTGCGGCCGGCCGCTGATGACCTTATCGCGCTGCACTGCGGCCAACGCGCGATGCACGGCATCCTCGCTGGTCGCATAGGTAATCAGAATGACCGGGACCGGTGAAGGTTTTTTGGCCGCACCGTTCACATCGACGCCATCCGGATGCCGTTGCACGATGGATTCCAGAGATATCTTCTGTTCCGCCAGGCGGGTGGCGATTGTTGCGGCAGTGCCTGCAAGATCGCGCGCCATCAGGCGGATATAATAGCCACCCTCATGGCGTTCCATCGGCGCCTTGGTGGTGTCGCGCAACCGATCCACCGGGCGTCCGAACGGCTTGGCACGGATGCCGCGGGCGACGTCGGCGATGTCGGCGACCACGGCCGAAGCCGTCGCGCCGCCGCCGGCGCCGGGTCCCACCAGCGTGATCGGCGGAATCCCCTCGCCGTCGATCGCGACCGCATTGGTGACGCCCATCACCTGCGCAATCGAGGATGATTTCGGCACCATGGTCGGATGCACGCGCTGCTCAATGCCCTTTGCCGTGCGCACCGCGACACCGAGCAGCTTGACGCGGTAACCGAGTTCCGCGGCGGCCTTGAGGTCTTCCGGCGTGATCGAGGAGATGCCTTCGACATAGACCGCGCTTTCCGCGACCTTGGTTCCGAAGGCGAGGCTCGCCAGGATTGCGAGCTTCTGCGCGGTGTCGTGACCATCGACGTCGAACGACGGGTTGGCTTCGGCATAGCCGAGACGCTGGGCGTCCTTCAGACACTCCTCGAACGACAGGCCCTCCTGCTCCATCCGGGTCAGGATGTAATTGCAGGTGCCGTTGAGGATGCCGTAGACGCGGTTGACGCTGGTGCCGGCGAGGCCCTCGCGCAGCGTCTTGATGACCGGGATCGCCGCACCGACCGCCGCCTCGAAATTCAGCGCGCCGCCGTGCTTCTCGGCAGCCGCGGCGAGACGCAGTCCATGCTTGGCGATCAGCGCCTTGTTGGCGGTGACGACCGACTTGCCGGCTTTCAGCGCGGTCTCGATCGCGGACAGCGCGGGATCGCCGGCGCCGCCCATCAATTCGACGAAGCAGTCGATATTGGGATCTTCGGCGAGCGCCTCGGGGCTCTTCGCCCAGGCGATGCCGCGCAGGTCGAGGCCGCGCTTCTTGGCTTTCGAGCGCGCCGTGACCGCGACGACGCGAACGCCGCGGCCGCTGCGCTCGGCCAGCGCCCGTCCTTGCGTTTCGATGAGGCGGACGACATCGGCACCGACGGTGCCGAGCCCCGCTATGCCCACGTTCAGGGGTGCGACCATGGATTTAAGGGACCTGGAGATTAAGCAACCTGGAAGGATTAGCGTCGGTTGGCGAGAGGAACGACGTTGTGCAACGTTTCGATGCCGCTTTCAAGGAAGCGGCGCACGCCGCGCGCGGCCTGCCGGATGCGCTGCTCGTTCTCCACCATCGCGATGCGGACATAGCCCTCGCCATGCTCGCCGAACGCCACGCCGGGCGACACCACGACGCCGGATTTCTCCACCATCAGGGTCGCGAACTGCATGCTGCCGACCGCCTCGAACGCCTTGGGCAGCGGCGCCCAGGCGAACATCGAGGCCTGCGGCGGCGGAATGTCCCAGCCGGCGCGGCCAAATGACTCGACCAGCGCATCGCGGCGCTTGCGGTAGGTGTCGCGCATCTCGCGGATGCAGTCGTCGGGACCGTTCAGCGCCGCGGTCGCCGCCACCTGGACCGGCGTGAAGGCACCGTAATCGAGATAGGATTTGACCCGCGCCAGCGCCGCGATGATCCGCTCATTGCCGACCGCAAAGCCCATGCGCCAGCCCGCCATCGAGAACGTCTTCGACATCGAGGTGAACTCGACGGTGACGTCGATCGCGCCGGGCACCTGCAGCACCGATGGCGGCGGATTGTTCTCGTCGAAATAAACTTCGGCGTAGGCGAGATCGGACAGGATGAAGATGTCGTGCTTCTTCGCGAACGCGACGAGGTCCTTGTAGAAGTCGAGGTCCGCGACATAGGCGGTCGGGTTCGACGGGTAGCAGACGATCAGCGCGATCGGCTTCGGGATCGAATGGATGATCGCCCGCTCGACCGCCTCGAAGAACTGCGGCGTCGGCTCCGACGGCACCGAACGGATCACGCCGCCCGCCATCAGGAAGCCGAACGCATGGATCGGGTAGCTCGGATTGGGGCACAGCACGACGTCGCCGGGCGCCGTGATCGCCTGTGCGACGTTGGCAAAGCCCTCCTTCGAGCCGAGCGTCGCAACCACCTGGGTGTCGGGGTTGAGCTTGACGCCGAAGCGGCGCGCATAATAGGCGGCCTGGGCCTTGCGCAGGCCGTTGATGCCGCGCGAGGCCGAGTAGCGGTCGGTCCGCGGCTTGCCCAGCGTCTCCTTGAGCTTCTCGATCACATGCGGCGGGGTCGGCAGGTCCGGGTTCCCCATGCCCATGTCGATGATGTCGGCCCCGGCGTTGCGCGCGGCCGCCTTGGCCTGGTTGACCTTCTCAAAGACGTAAGGCGGCAGACGGCGAATGCGGTAAAAATCTTCCATGGGACCCTTGCTCCGACAACCGCGATGCCAGAATCGACCCCCTTGGTCCAGTTTGCGGAAGCCGGCTCGGCCTCTGACAGAAATCGCACTGAATCAATGACTTAGAGCGAATTCAGGCGCACGATCTGGGGGCTGCGGCCGGATCTGCGGTTGAACTGGGTTTCTTTTAGCACGGACACCGGGCGGCGCCAGCGCTGATCGGCCGTTTGTCGGGCGCTACTTCCCGCTTTGGGCGGCCGTCGAGGCCTGGCGCGCGCGCGCGGCAATCAGCTCCTGCTCGATCTTGGCCTGGTCCGCCGGCTTGATCGTCGGATCGGCACGGTCGGGCGGAAGATCATGGACCGGCAGGTAGCCGCCGGCGTCCTTCTCCCGCGCCGGCGCATCGGCCGGCATTGTCATATCGGCGATCGTGCTCGAGCACCCGCTCAGCGCCACCAACGACGCGAGCAGCACTGCGGCCGCGAGCCCCCTGTTCATTCGATCGATCGGCATGCGCCGAATTGTCCCCAACAAGCTAGCGCGCACGTCGCACGTTGCCGACACGGGTCGCACTGGTACGAGCCTTGCAGCGTCCCCGCTGCGTTAATTCCGACTTTAGCGTTTCAAACCATTGTCGCCCGAAACGCTTAAAGCGGGAACACCAAAAGCGACCCCTGAGGCTTCAATATGACGGAACAAAGATTTTTTCTCGCACCGCAACAGAGCGAAATGCTGGATTTTGACTGATTTGCGTTGCCGCACCGCGCGATGACGCCCTCCAAACGACGCGATATTGTACCTCAGATGAGCAACGTTAGTACCGACACCCAGACCGCCCCGAAATTCAACGCCGAAGCCTTCGCGATGAACATCGCGCGGGCCATGGAGAGCAGCGGCCAGGCGCTGGCAGCCTATCTCAAGCCGCGCCAGACGGGAGAAGTCCGCGACAAGCCGCCGAATGAGCTCGGTGAGGTGATCAAGACCTTCAGCGTGATCGCCGAATACTGGCTGTCCGACAAGGAGCGCGCCTCGTCGCTGCAGATGCAGCTCGGCAAGGACTACCTCGACCTCTGGGGCTCGGCGGTACGCCGCATGGCCGGCGAGGCCGATGCCAGGCCGGCGATCGCCCCGGCCCCGCGCGACAAGCGCTTCCAGGATCCGGAATGGAAGTCGAACCAGTTCTTCGACTTCATCCTGCAGCTCTATCTGCTGACCTCAAAATGGGCGCAGCAGCTGGTCCATGACGCCGACGGGATCGATCCGCACACGCGCAAGAAGGCCGAATTCTACGTCCAGCAGATCACCAACGCGCTGGCACCGTCGAACTTCGTGCTGACCAATCCGGAGGTGCTGCGCGCCACCGTCGAGACCAACGGCGACAATCTGGTGCGCGGCATGAAGATGCTGGCCGAGGATATCGAGGCCGGCCACGGCACGCTGCGGATCCGCCAGTCCGACTCGAGCAATCTCGAAGTCGGCGTCAACATGGCGACGACGCCGGGCAAGGTGATCTTCCAGAACGAGCTGATGCAGCTGATCCAGTATTCGCCGGCGACCGAGAACGTGCTGCGCACGCCGCTGCTGATCGTGCCGCCCTGGATCAACAAGTTCTACATCCTCGATCTGCGCCCCGAGAAATCCTACATCAAATGGTGCGTTGACCAGGGCGTCACGGTGTTCGTGATCTCCTGGGTCAATCCGGACAAGGAGCTCGGCAAGAAGACCTGGGCCGACTACATGACCGAAGGCCCGCTCACGGCGATGGACGTGATCGAGAAGGTCACCGGCGAGATGAAGGTGCACACCGCCGGCTATTGCGTCGGCGGCACCCTGCTCGCCTCGACGCTCGCCTATCTCGCCGAGAAGCGCCGCCAGCGTGTGACGTCGGCGACGTTCTTTGCCGCGCAGGTCGACTTCACCCATGCCGGCGATCTCCTGGTGTTCGTCGACGAGGACCAGATCTCGGCGCTCGAACGCGACATGCAGGAATCCGGCGTGCTCGAGGGCAGCAAGATGGCGATGGCCTTCAACATGCTGCGCTCGAACGACCTGATCTGGTCGTATGTCGTGAACAATTATCTGAAGGGCCAGACGCCCTCCTCGTTCGACCTGCTGCACTGGAATTCGGATGCGACGCGGATGCCGTCGTCGAACCACTCCTACTACCTGCGCAACTGCTATCTGGAGAACCGGCTGTCGACCGGCACCATGGTGCTGGACAACACGCTGCTCGATCTGTCGAAGGTGAAGGTGCCGGTCTACAACCTCGCCGCCCGCGAGGATCACATCGCGCCGGCGGAATCGGTGCTCTACGGTTCGCAGTTCTTCGGCGGCCCGGTGAGATATGTGCTGTCCGGCTCCGGCCATATCGCCGGCGTGGTCAATCCGCCCGCGTCGAAGAAGTACCAGTACTGGACCAACGACAACATCAAGGACATGAAGCTCGCCGACTGGCTGAAGGCCGCCGAGGAGCACAAGGGTTCGTGGTGGCCCGACTGGCGCGGCTGGCTGGAAAGCCATGATCCGGAGACGGTCCCGGCGCGCATGGTCGGCTCCAACGGCACGCAGGTGCTCGAGGACGCCCCGGGCAGCTATGTCCGCGTCCGCGCGTAGCGCGTCTTCGCGTAGCGCCAAGTCTCCCGCTCAGCTATAAACAGACGGTCCCGACGGTCGGGAATCGAATTCACGTGAGGGGGAGACGATGACGCGCGAACTGTTCTGGCTGTCGCTGACGGTGATCCTGACCGGGCTCTTGTGGATTCCCTACATCATCAACCGCTGCCAGGTGCGCGGCCTCTCCGGCGCCATGGGCAACCCCTCGCGCAACGACAAACCGCACGCGGAATGGGCCAACCGGCTGATGTTCGCCCATGACAACGCGGTCGAGAACCTCGTGATCTTCGCGCCGCTGGTCCTGATCCTCAACGCGGCCGACTATTCCACCAAATGGACCGTGCTCGCCTGCGCCGTCTATTTCTGGGCCCGCGTCGCCCACCTGATCGTGTACACGCTCGGCCTGCCGGTATTCCGCACCCTGGCCTTCACGGTCGGCTTCCTCGCCCAGGCGGTGCTGGCGCTCGCGATCTTCAAGATCGTCTGATCCAAATGTTCCCGCCGGTTGCCGCGACAGCCGCGCCGGCGCGGCATCAACTACCCGCTCTTGCCACCACGATATGCAGCATCGTCGCGGGCGCCTCGTCAAAGCTCTTGATCTCGCTGGTGTCGGACGAGACTTGCGTCCACGCCCCTGACGCGGCGTAGGTCGCAGCGAGCCAGTCCGCCGCGGGATAATTGTAGTAGCGGCCGATGCTGTCGCGGCCATCGCCATGGCCGATCTTGTAGCTCGCGTAGAAAACGCCACCGGGTTTCAGCGCCCGATGGATGCGGCCGATGATGCCGGCCAATTCGTCGCGCGGCACGTGCAGCAGGCAGGCGCTGGCCCAGACGCCGTCATAGGCTTCGCGGTCCTCGAGCTCATCGAACAGC
The DNA here is from genome assembly GCF_046718885.1 of Bradyrhizobium sp. UFLA01-814. Taxonomy (NCBI): domain Bacteria; kingdom Pseudomonadati; phylum Pseudomonadota; class Alphaproteobacteria; order Hyphomicrobiales; family Nitrobacteraceae; genus Bradyrhizobium; species Bradyrhizobium sp. UFLA01-814. The sequence continues at coordinate 54,986 of NZ_JAQOSR010000037.1, forward strand.
ATCACCTCGACGGGATGTTTGATGCGGCGCGCCGCGACCTCGGCCATCTCGGGCGACCCGTCGGTCGCACGCAGCACAAAGCCTTCGGCGAGCATGACCGCGGCATGATTGCCCGCGCCGCAGCCGAGTTCGAGAATCGCGCCGCCCGGCGGCAGCAGCTTCAGAAAGCCGATCAGCCGGGTGGACGGGGCTTTCGCCCACCCGGCATAGGCCTCGGCATTGCGCCGGTAGAATTGCAGCGTGGCGTCGTCCACGATCCGCTTCGCCGTCAGCTGTCGGCCAGCCCGAGCATCAGCCGCATGTTCTGGACCGCGGCACCCGAGGCGCCCTTGCCCAGATTGTCGAGCCGCGCGACCAGCACCGCCTGGTGGTGCTTGTCGCTGGCGAACACATAGAGCTCCAGCTGGTTGGTCTCGTTGAGCGCCTCCGGCTCGAGCCGCCCGCCCTTGGCGGCCTCGTTCTGCAGCGGCATCACCGAGACATATTTGCTGCCGGCGTACCATTTCGCCAGAACCGCCTGCAGATCGGCACCATCAGGCTTGCCCGGCAGCGCGTCGAGTGGCAGCGGCACCGAGACCAGCATGCCCTGCCGGTAGTTGCCGACCGACGGGATGAAGATCGGGCGCCGCGTCAGATGCGAATAGAGCTGCATCTCCGGCACGTGCTTGTGCTCGAAGCCGAGGCCGTAGAGCTCGAATGCCGGCGCCGAGCCGTCCTCGAAGCTGGCGATCATCGACTTGCCGCCGCCCGAATAGCCGCTCACCGCGTTGACGGTGACCGGATAATCCGCCGGCAGCAGGCCGGCGTCGACGATCGGCCGCAGCAGCGCGATCGCGCCGGTCGGATAGCAACCCGGATTGGAGACCTTGTTCGCGTTACGGATCTTGTCGGCCTGGTCGGGCGCGAGCTCGGGGAAACCGTAGGCCCAGTCGGGCGCAACGCGATAGGCCGTCGAGGCGTCGAGCACTTTCGGCGCGGCAGTGCCCATCGTGTCGATCAGCGCCACGGTCTCCTTGGCGGCCTCGTCAGGCAGGCAGAGGATCACGAGATCCACCTCCTCCATCAGCGCGCGCTTGGCACCGGCGTCCTTCCGCTTGTCCTCGGCGATGTGCTTCACCGCGACGTCGCCGATCGAGAGCAGCCGCTCCTGGATACCGAGGCCGGTCGTGCCGGACGCGCCATCGACGAACACGGTGGCCTTGGTCGCACCGCTTTTGGTTTTCGGTTGGTTGGTGTCGGTGAGGGTCATGGCACGTTCCTTTCGAGCTCGTTCATTTCGTTTAACACATCTGGCCGCGCCTGCGCCGCCAAAGGGGATGGGCAGTTATCCTTAGATTGAGCGCCCCTCGCCAGCGACAACAACCCCCGCTCATGGAAACAGCGCGATCTGCTCCAGTCCGGTGGTTTCGGGCAAGCCGAACATCAGGTTCATGTTCTGGATCGCCTGTCCGGCCGAACCCTTCACAAGATTATCGAGCGTCGAGAGCACGATGGCGCGGTTCTTGATCCGGTCGGCGACGACGCCGATCTGAACATAATTCGA
>NZ_JAQOSR010000380.1:0-668 GCF_046718885.1 Bradyrhizobium sp. UFLA01-814
CCATGGTCGTCGGCAGCGTCAGATGTGTATAAGAGACAGCCGCCGACGTAGAGCTCCCCCACCGCGCCAAACGGCACCAGCCCGCCATGACCGTCCAGCAGATAGACCACCGAATTCCGGATTGGTCGTCCCAGTGGCACCCGCTGCTGGCCATCGAAGCCAGCAGGCGCCAGGTAGCAGAGACTGAAGGTGGTGTTCTCTGTCGGACCGTAGCCATTTGAGATTCGCAGCGTCGGATGTCGCTTCTGACATGCTCTGATGGAACTGGCTGAGACCTCTTCGCCCCCGACCAGCAGTTGCTGCAGCCCACTGGTGCTCCGCCCCTCCCCGACATAGACGTCGAACAACCGCGCAGTCATCCAAGCGATAGTGATGCCTCGGTCTTGGATGATCCGGGCCAGCGTTGCCGTCGAGAGATAGCGTTCAGGATAAAGCACAACACTGGCGCCGTTCGCCAAGGCTCCCCAGACTTCGAACGTGGTCGCATCGAATGTCGGCGAGGAAGCGTTGAGGAAAACGTCCTGCGGCGAGATCTCGACGAAATCGTTCTCCGCCACCAGACGCACCACTCCGCGATGCTCAACCATGACCCCCTTGGGGGTGCCTGTTGATCCGGAGGTGTAGATCACATAGGCGAGATGGCGTGAGGTGAGGCCGAGCGCACGCGC
>NZ_JAQOSR010000381.1:0-649 GCF_046718885.1 Bradyrhizobium sp. UFLA01-814
GACCAAGACCGCGCAGCTTGCGATCGCGCGCGGGCTCGCGGAGCTGACCAAGGGGACTGCCGTCACCGTCAACTCGGTGCTGCCCGGGCCGACGATGTCCGAAGGCGTCGAGACCTTCGTCAAGGATCTCGCCAAGCAGAACGGCCAGTCGGTCGAGGAGGCGGCGTCCAACTTCGTCAAGCAGCACCGGCCGACCTCGCTACTGCAGCGCTTCGCCAGCACCGAGGAAATCGCCAATCTCGTCGTCTATGTCTGCTCCAAGCAGGCCTCGGCGACCAACGGCGCCGCGCTGCGCGCCGAGGGCGGCATCGTCAACACCATCGCGTGAGGCCGCATGCCGGCCTATGTGATCTCCGAGGTCGAGATGCGGGACGCCGCGACATTCGAGGCCTATCGCACGCTTGCGGCGAACACCATCGCACAATATGGCGGGCGCTACGTCGTGCGGGGCGGCACAGTCGAGGTGGTGGAGGGCGGCCCGCCACCGAACGCGATTATCATCGTCGAATTTCCGACCATGGCGCGTCTGCGCGAATGGTACGCGTCACCGGAATACGCCGAAGCGTTGAAGCTTCGCGCAACCGCGCTGGAGCGACGCCTGTTGTTCGTCGAGGGCGTGCCGCCGATCTAAAGCGGGATGGGTTTAGGT
>NZ_JAQOSR010000382.1:0-641 GCF_046718885.1 Bradyrhizobium sp. UFLA01-814
CGTTCGTGAAGGCGGCTGATATCGCGCATGGCGCGGGCCGCCAGGTCGCGCTGACGCTGTCGGATTCGTTCTGCGTCGATCGCTACCGCGACGAATTCCTCGACCTGATGCGCAAGGGCATTGTGGACCTGGTGTTCGCCAACGAGTCCGAGCTGCACTCGCTGTACCAGACCTCGGATTTCGACACCGCGCTGAAGCAGTTCGGCAAGGACACCAGGCTCGGCGTCGTCACCCGCAGCGAGAAGGGCTGCGTCGTGATCTCCGGCGACAGCGTCGTCGCGGCGCCCGCCTCGCCGATCGACAGGCTGGTCGACACCACCGGCGCCGGCGATCTGTTCGCCGCCGGCTTCCTGGTCGGCCTCGTGCGCAATGTCGGCCATGAGAATGCCGGCCGGCTCGGCGCGCTCGCCGCCGCAGAGGTGATCCAGCACATCGGCGCCAGGCCGCTGGTGTCGCTGCAGGATCTGGCGAAGCGGCAGGGGCTGCTGGTTTAAGAGCGCCGCTGGATTTCTTCGCCTCTCCCGCTGCGGGGGAGGTCGACGCGCGAAGCGCGGCGGGTGGGGGCTCTCTCGACGATATGACTCGCGGAGCTGTCTCTTATACACATCTGACGCTGCCGACGACCATGGTATAGTGTAGAT
>NZ_JAQOSR010000383.1:0-636 GCF_046718885.1 Bradyrhizobium sp. UFLA01-814
GATTCGGGACTCGTTGACGTAAGTCGGCGAGTAGGGCGTCGTCCAGGGGAACTGCTTGGGATCGTTCCAGCGGGTGCCGCCGCTCTGCACCAGGAGTTGCGGGACGCCATTGCTGTTGAGATATTTCTGGATCGCGGCGTTGGTCGGCGTGCCGAACGGCGCCATGATCGCGAGCACCTTGTCGTTCTCGACCAGCGCGCGCGTGACCTCGACGGTCTTGGGCGGGCTATAGGCGTCGTCGCGGGTCAGGAAGTTGATGTGGCGGCCATTGATCCCGCCTTTCTCGTTCAGCATCGTGAAATAGGCCAGCATGGTCTTCGGGAAGCTCGCATAGATCGACGCCGGTCCGCTGTAGGGCGCATTGGCGCCGAGCAGGATCTCGCTGTTACTGACCCCCGGGCCATAGGCCTTCTGGGCATTCGCCGTTCCGAGCGCGCCGGTGAGCGCGAACGCCCACACCGCAAGCGTGACGATTGGCTTCCGCATCTTCCCCTCCCATGACGCCCTCTTTTGCGGGGCTCGTTGATCCCGGCGGCGGTGCCTGTAGAGGCTTTACCCGTCGCGTCGGTTGTGTAATAATAGACCGTCTGTCCGGATTATCAACTGGAATCTCCGGGCGGCGTATCGGCTTCACGC
>NZ_JAQOSR010000384.1:0-581 GCF_046718885.1 Bradyrhizobium sp. UFLA01-814
ATCCTAAGTCTCGTGGGCTCGGAGATGTGTATAAGAGACAGCGGCTATCTCAACCGCCCTGAGCTGACCGCGGAGCGGTTCATCGCCAGTCCCTTTGTCGAGGGCGACCGGCTGTACCGCACCGGCGATCTGGCGCGCTATCTGCCGGACGGCAATCTGGAGTTTTTGGGCCGCAACGACGACCAGGTGAAGATCCGCGGCTTCCGGATCGAGCCGGGGGAGATTGCGGCGCGGCTCATCGAGCATGCCTGGGTGCGCGAGGCGGTGGTGGTGGCGCAGCAGGACGGCGCCGGCGAGCAGCGTCTTGTCGGCTATGTGGTGTGTGCGCCTGAAGCTCAATCGGATGAGCCGGATGGCGCTGGAGCTGAGCTGGCCGCCACGTTGCGGGCGCATGTGGGCGCGCAGCTGCCGGACTACATGGTGCCGGCGGCGTTCGTGCGGCTGGCGGCGCTGCCGCTGACGGTGAATGGCAAGCTCGACCGCAAGGCGCTGCCGGCGCCGGAAGATGAGGCGTATGCGCATCGCGCCTACGCGCCGCCGCAGGGCGAGATGGAGACGGTGCTGGCACAGATCTGGGCCGA
>NZ_JAQOSR010000385.1:0-611 GCF_046718885.1 Bradyrhizobium sp. UFLA01-814
TTGGTCGACATCGGCTTGACCACGATCTCCTCGGTGTGGAACACGCCGTCGACCACGATGCCGAAGGTCTGGCTGCCCACTTGCGTGACCACGATGAAGCCGTTCTCGGCATCCGACGTCGTCGCGCCGTCGTCGATCTTCAAGAGCTTCTTGAGGTGGATCAGCGGCAGCAGCTTGTTGCGCAGGCGCAAGACCGCGGTGTCCTTGATGCGCTCGATGCGGTGCTCGGAGTTGGCGCGGGCCCGCACCAGCTCGACGACGGACAATTGGGGAATCGCGAAGCGGTCGCCGCCGGCTTCCACGATCAGCGCGGACACGATCGCCAAGGTCAGCGGGATCTTGATGGTGACCGAGGCGCCCTCGCCGGCCACACTCTTGATGTCGATGGTGCCGCCGATCTGGTCGATATTGGTGCGCACCACGTCCATGCCGACGCCGCGGCCGGACACCGAAGTCACTTGCGCCGCGGTCGAGAAGCCCGGCGCGAAGATGAACTTGTGGATCTGGGCCTCGGTCATCTTCTCGAGCTCGGCTTCGGTGACGAGACCGTTCTGGAGCGCCTTGGCCTTGATCCGCTCGGTGTTGAGCCCGCGGCCATTGTCGGCGATGCA
>NZ_JAQOSR010000386.1:0-596 GCF_046718885.1 Bradyrhizobium sp. UFLA01-814
TCGACGGTGCAGGGCTATTTTTATAGATGGCGGGATACAGGCCGGTGGCAAAGGATTGTCAGCGTCCTTGTCCGACGGGCGCGGAAAAAGCTTGGACGCGCACCGAAGCCGACGGCAGCCGTGATCGACAGTCAAAGTGCGCCGACCACGCAAGCTGGCGGACCGCGCGGCTACGATGCAGGCAAGCGCATCTACGGCCGTAAGCGGCATATTGTGACGGATACCAATGGCCTCCTCCTCGGGGTTCATGTTCATCCGGCCAACGTTCAGGACTGCCATGGCGCCGTACCGCTGCTGAAGAACGTGCGGATGAACTTCCCCCGGCTGCGCCACGTCTTTGCCGACCGGATTTACCGCGGAAATCAACTCCTCGACGCGCTCTCAGACTGCGGTCCATGGACTGTCGAGATCGTCGAGCGGCCCCAAGGCGTCAAAGGCTTCCAGCTTCTGCCGAGGCGGTGGGTGGTCGAACGCACATTCGCTTGGTTCGGCAGATGCCGCCGCCTCGCCAAGGACTTCGAGGCGACGGTGGCAACCGAAGCTGCCTGGCTGCTGATTGCACACATGAGGCTCCTGACCCGCAGACTTGCCGCTGC
>NZ_JAQOSR010000387.1:0-550 GCF_046718885.1 Bradyrhizobium sp. UFLA01-814
GTATCAAGATCGCGTCGAAGCTGAGCGGCTGGTCTTCATCGACGAGACCTGGACCAGGACCGATATGGCGCCCTTGCGGGGATGGGCGCCGCGCGGACACAGACTTCACGCCAAGGTTCCTCACGGCCGCTGGAAGACCATGACCTTCCTGGCGGCCTTGCGCCATGACCGGATCGATGCGCCATGGTTCATCGAAGGGCCGATCGATGGCGTGAGCTTTCGCACCTATGTCGAGAAGGTTCTGCTGCCCGTCCTTCGACCCGGCGATATCGTCATCTTGGACAACCTCGGCAGCCACAGGAGCAAGGTAGTTCGCCAGCTCATCCGCTCGGTCGGCGCCAAGCTCTTCTTCCTGCCAAAATACTCGCCCGATCTGAACCCGATTGAACAGGTCTTTGCCAAGCTCAAACACCTGCTTCGCAACGCCGCCGCGCGAACCGTCGACGCAGTCTGCGCCGCTATCGGCCACGCGCTCGACGCCTTCACCTCCGAGGAATGTGCCAACTACCTCAAAAATTCAGGCTATCGAACTTAATGCCATCACGCTTTA
>NZ_JAQOSR010000388.1:0-546 GCF_046718885.1 Bradyrhizobium sp. UFLA01-814
GGCCAAGGATTTGATGGCGGGAGGGTAGAACGAAGGCAGGTTGGTTCCCTCGCGCAAGACGCGTAGCCCGGATGAGCGCAGCGATATCCGGGGCTTTTCCGTCTGCTGATCGCGGCTTGTCCCGCATGTCGCTTTGCTCATGCGGGCTACGATCACGTCCGCGAGATTTTGTCGTATCGCTTGATCAGGCGCTCCCGCTTGATGCGGGACAGCCGCCTGATCCAGAACACGCCGTCGAGCTGATCGATCTCGTGCTGATGGCACACCGCGCGCAGGCCGTCGGATTCCTCGGTCTGCATGTTGCCGTCGAGATCCTGATAGCGGATGCGGACGCGGGCGTGACGCTCGACCTCGTCGGTAACGCCGGGCATCGACACGCTGCCTTCCTTGTGCAGAATCATCTCGGGCGAGGTCCGGGTGATCTCCGGATTGACATAGGTCCGCGGCCCCTCGCGGGCATCGAGCTCTAGCACCACGACGCGCAGGGACACGCCGATATGCGGCGCGGTGATGCCGATGCCCGGCGCCGCATGCATGGTCTCGAGC
>NZ_JAQOSR010000389.1:0-517 GCF_046718885.1 Bradyrhizobium sp. UFLA01-814
GTGTTTGGTCCCGTTTGATTGGCAAGGGCCTGGATTGGCGTCTTGTAGCCGAGGCATTTGAGGCGGGTTCGGTTGTAGTCGTGGACGAACTTGCTGAGGAAGGCGTCCCGATCGGCATGGTCGACGAAGGTGCGCCGGGCGCTGCCGCGCTTTTCTTCGCGGCCTATGGCTTCGGCGATGCGCCGGTTGAAGCGTTCGACGAGGCCGTTGGTCTGCGGGTGGTAGGGCTTGGTCAGGCGATGCTCGATGCCGCGCTGCTTGCAGAGCCGATCAAAGGGATGGTCGCCGGACGGTCGCCCGGCCGGCTTGTTCTTCTTGTCGACAGCGAAGCGGTCGGTGAACTCGGCGCCATTGTCGGTCAGGATGGTGTGAACGTCGTGCGGGAAGTCGGCCAGGAAGCGTTTGAGGAAGCCGGTCGCGGTGGCGCCGTCCCGCCGGGCATGGATCTCGAGAAAGACGTAGCGGGTGGCGCGATCGATGGCGACAAAGGCGTAGCTGGTGCGGCGCTGCAGGGCCG